>NZ_BAAGIE010000006.1:0-174223 GCF_054658275.1 Sessilibacter sp. MAH3
ATTGTGAAGAAATTGGAAATCGCATTTTCAATTTCTGTCCTCTGATTAAATCATGGATGAGTTAATCAGAGGTTCCCATATATTAATACATAGTAGCTTCGAATAATAAGTGCAAAATATATAAAAACTCGGAGTTTACAGTAGCATCAGAATGTATCGCCCACCTCAAGAGCTTTAAGTAATTGAAATAGTGAATCGCATGTTAAATTTCATTAATCTGATTAATTCATAAATGAATTAATCAGACATTTCTATACATCGTTAAAAGAACCATTAAACACACGCTCGAACCACACCACCATCTACCCTAAGTGCAGCACCTGTTGTTGCCGATGCCAACGGACTGCAAACATAAGTCACCATGTTGGCAACTTCTTCTGTGGAGGCAAAACGTTTTATTAACGAGCTTGGACGAACCGATTTAAAAAATTCTTCTTCAAAGGCTTCGAATGAAGCACCGCCGCTGATTTTTTTCACAAAGTCATCAACACCGTCGGAGTGGGTTGGCCCAGGTAAAATGGAATTTACGGTTACACCGGTTCCGGCGGCGTACTCGGCAAGACCGCGTGAAATTGCCAGTTGTGCTGTTTTGGTCATACCGTAGTGGATCATTTCAACCGGTATTTGCACGGCACTTTCACTACTGATAAAAATAATTCGCCCCCAATTTTCCGCCATCATCTGGTCTATGTATAAACGACTTAAACGCACACCGCTTAATACATTCACCTCAAAAAAATGACGCCATTGTTCGTCGTCTATTTCGGTAAATGTTTTCGGCTCAAATATCGCCATGTTATTTACCAAAATATCCAATTTGGGAAATTCTTTTTTAAGTCTTTCTGCATAGGTCGCGTTCGCCATGTCTCCGGCAAAGCCTTTTAATTCGGCAGTGGGGTTTTCTTGTGTAATTTTTTCAATGGCAGCGGTAACAGATTGTTCACTTCGGCCATTGATAATAACCTTTGCCCCTTCTTTAGCTAGGGACTTAGCCGTGGCAAATCCAATACCTTTGGTTGAACCAGTAATGAGTGCTAGCTTTCCCGATAATTTAAGATCCATAAATAACTCCAAATAAAATAAAAATTCAAAATATTTGATAGGGCTTTAGAGTCTGGTTCCTTCAACTAAGACGATGAACAACAGCAGTTATTTCGGTTAGAAATCGAATATTAAATCTCTATAATAACTCACATATTTAAAGCCAAAATTCATTTCAAAAATTCAGAGCTAAATTAAAATGAGCAAACGCATTTTGTTTTTATCCGGTTCAACCCGAAAAGATTCTTACAATACTTTACTTGCCAAAGCCGCTTGTAAAATTGCTTCGCAAAAAGGTATCGATGCCGAATTTATCGATCTTGCTGAATACCCAATGCCTCTTTTTAACCAAGACATTGAAGCAGAATCGGGCGCACCAGAAACTGCAAAATTATTGAAAGAACATTTCAGAAATGCAGACGGTTTTTTTATTGCCTCGCCCGAATACAACTCAACCATTACACCCATTTTAAAGAACACCATTGATTGGCTATCTCGCCCCTACGAAAAAGACGAACCGCGCTTGGTATGTTTTGATAATAAAGCTGCGGCTATTTGTGCAACTTCACCGGGTGGTTTAGGCGGTCTTCGCGCTTTAGATCCACTCCGTTTGTTGCTTTCGCACATTAATGTGAACGTTGTTGGTCAACAGCTGGCGATCCCAAGTGCTCATGAAGCCTTCGATGCAAATGGTGATTTAAAATCTGAAATGCACAACGCCATTATGAGCAGCATTATTGATACACTTGCTCGCATTGCTTAAGTGACAGGCATTAAAGACCGAGTGGCCTCGACGTGCAACTCGGTTTTTGCAAATCGACAAAGCAGCAAATAATTGCTTTGTCTTTGCGATTTTTATTGACTGTAGAACAGTAAATAAAAATCGCTAACATAATTGAATTAAGGAAACTCTAGTTAATCCCGAGTTTCCGGTGACACAAGGATGTGTCGCCAATTTCAAGAACGGTGAGTGATTGAAATTGTGAAGAAATTGGAAATCGCATTTTCAATTTCTCCCCTCTGATTAATTCATGGATGAGTTAACCAGAGGTTCCTTAAGATGGCTCTTATTTTTTACTGTAAAGCAGTCTTAAATTAATGATATAAAAAAAGCCGCATTAAGCGGCTTTTTTTGTTTAAGCAACAACTTCAACAGAGCAGGTTTGATGACTGGAGGCTTGGTTAACACACACCAAAATGGCATTTAATGTTGCACTAATGGTGTCTTGATCTTGGCTAATGCCGTTGTAACGCTCGCCGTCGATTTTCACCTGTAAATACGCGGCGGCGGTTGCATCGGTACCCGAACCAACCGCATGCTGGTCGTAATGAACAATCTCAATATTAAGATCAAGGGCTTTTTCTAAGGCATTACAAAACGCCGACAAGGCACCCTCACCTTTACCCTTGATACTTAGCTCTTCACCGTTCTCGGTTTTGATGGTTGCCTGAATCGCTTCAAGGTCGTTAGCACGATCTAACGAATAACTCTGCAAGCGATAGACATTTGCCGACGCCATAAACGACTCTTTGGTAATTTCCCAAATTTGCGCAGGGCTAACTTCTTTCGCTGAAGTTTCGGCAAAACGCTGTACCGCCCGACTGGCTTCAATCTGCATCCAACGAGGCAAAGACAAACCGTAATCTTGCTCAAGTACGTAGGCAACACCACCTTTACCAGACTGGCTGTTAACACGAATAATGGATTGATAATCGCGGCCAATATCACGTGGATCAATTGGCAAGTAAGCGACATCCCATGGTTCGTTAGGATCTTGCTGCGCTAAGCACTTGCGAATGGCGTCTTGATGGCTGCCCGAAAACGCGGTGTAGACCAATTCACCCACCCAAGGATGACGTGGATGCACTTCAATTTGCGTGCATTCGGCAACTACACGCACAATTTCATCGGCGTTAGAAAGATCTAACTCAGGATCAATACCTTGGCTGTATAAATTCATCGCCATGGTAATAATGTCCATATTACCGGTGCGCTCACCATTACCCATCAAGGTACCTTCAACTCGATCGGCGCCCGCAAGTAAGGCAAGTTCGGCAGCGGCAACACCACAGCCACGATCGTTGTGAGTATGAACGCTGACAATAATCGAATCACGACGGTTAATTTTGTCGCAGAAGGTTTCGATCTGGTCGGCGAATACGTTAGGTGTCGCGCATTCTACGGTTGCAGGTAAATTGAAAATGGCTTTGTTGCTAGGTGTTGGTTCCCAAACATCAATAACGGCGTTACAAATTTCTACGGCAAAGTCCACTTCAGTGCTAGAGAAGCTCTCTGGTGAGTATTCAAAGGTCCACTCGCACTCTGTGTGCAATGCGGCCTTATCTTTAATTTTACGCGCGCCTTTTTGAGCAATTTCAATGATGCCTTCTTTGCTCAAAGAGAATACTTTTTCACGCTGTACGGGCGATGTGGAGTTATAGACGTGCACTACCGCGCGCTTGGCACCTTCTAAAGCTTGGAAGGTGCGGTCGATCAATTCATCGCGCGCCTGCACCAATACTTGAATGGTAACGTCGTCGGGAATTTGGTTTTCTTCAATTAACCAACGACAAAAATCGTAGTCGTGCTGCGATGCCGATGGGAAGCCGATTTCAATTTGCTTAAAGCCAACTTTGACCAACAATTTCCAGAGGCGCTGTTTTTGCGCCACGGTCATAGGTTCAATCAGCGCCTGATTACCGTCACGCAGGTCAACCGCACACCAAATAGGTGCCGACTCGATTTGCTTGGATGGCCAAACACGATCGGGTTTGTTTAACACAGGAAAACGACGATATTTTTGGTGATTGAACATAGTGGTGTTCTCAACAGTAGACTTTAACAACGCATTAAATACGAACGACAATAACAAACGGACAACCTTCTATAGGTTTTTAGGTCATAGAAGGCCGTCCAATGATCTTTTGACTAGCTTAGCAACCTTTTGGGTCGCTTTTTACCATCAAATGGATTTTATAAGAGCCTTGTGGGCTCGGGTTACTGGCTTTGGTTAACACAGCTTCCTTTCGATACAGCTATTGTAGCTAACTAAAAAGAGCTTTTTGTGCTAAATTTACAGAAATAATCTTACTTTTAAGCAACAAATCGCTACATATATTAAAAATATTAGCTATTTATAGCTATACAAATTCGACACTATTACGATCGAACAAGATCCACCTCAGTCAGTCATGTTTTGGAGATCCCTATGATCAAGCTCGACCGTACCGACCGACGTATTCTCAGTGAAATCCAGAAAAACGGTAGCCTTAGTAATCTAGAACTGGCTGAAAAGATAGGCCTGTCGCCGTCGCCGTGCTCCAGACGCGTGAAGGCGCTAAAAGACGCGGGAATCATCGGCCAGACCGTTACTCTTCTCAGACCCAAACCACTAGGGCTAACACTTACGGCCCTGATTCACATTAGCATGGACAGGCATACACCCGAGCGATTCGAATACTTTGAGTCTGAGGTTGCTAACTTTCCAGAAGTACAAGAGTGCTACTTAATCACCGGCCAAGCCGCCGATTACGTGCTGAAGGTGATTGTGAAAGATATGGAAGCTTACCAGCAGTTTTTGTTGGAAAAGATCACTCGACTGACCGGTGTTACCGGTGTTCAGTCGAGCTTTGTGATGAAAAAAGCCAAAGACTCTACGGAATTGCCTATTGATGTTTAAACGCTAGAAACTCTTGATGTTTAAACCCTAGAAGCTCTTGATGTTTAAACCCTAGAAGCTCTTGATGTTTAAATTATCTACAACAATCTGCGTGCAGCATGGCTTAAGGCAAAAAGGTACTCGAACGCTATAAATCCTTGAGCACCTCTGTACTATGGCTTGTGTCTAGGTAGCAAATTTTAATCAAAAA
Organism: Sessilibacter sp. MAH3; assembly: GCF_054658275.1. Lineage (NCBI taxonomy): Bacteria > Pseudomonadati > Pseudomonadota > Gammaproteobacteria > Cellvibrionales > Cellvibrionaceae > Sessilibacter > Sessilibacter sp. MAH3. Next base: position 4,912 of record NZ_BAAGIE010000006.1, read on the forward strand.
AGTAAACACGCCTAAGCACGGCACTCCCAACGGCACACCTAAAGGAACCTCTGATTAATTCATTCGTGATTTAATCAGAGAACAGAAATTACCGCATAGGATTGTGCATCGCCATGCGAAGCTGCAACTGATCCGTGGTCAGCTTCACCGATAACACAACCGCTGAGACTAAAAATATTCCGGCAATGACCAGCATCGACCAAGATAGATGCATGTAAAGACCAACCGCCAAACCCATCAATACCAACAGATAAGAAGTTGCCGCGCACCATAGGCCGCGAGAATGACTATAAAACTCGTTGCGATGAGTAAGAATAGGACGCTCAATAAACCAAAACAAAAAGGCGGCCATCGTGTAACTCATCGCCACCGCAGCTAAATTTTCAAGCGTTTGATTTTCAAGATTGAGTTTTTTGAAAACAGCACCAAAAAAAACTGCACCCAACCAATGATTCAAATACAACGGATACGACATTCCACCAAGTAATGTACCCAAACTATGCTTTTTACCGGGAATTGCCAAAAACAACACCAGAGAAATTGCGGCAAAAGGTGCAAACACCGCGTAATTATCAAAGAAAAATAAACCTGTCACAGCAGCCATGCAGAACAACAAGCTGACGAGTCTAAATTCCCAACGTATAACCCACTCCATTCGGCGAGAAAAAAAGATTGCCGCGAGCACACCCAAAGTAATTGCACCGTAGGCTCCAGCAGCAATTAACAACCCTGCCAATAACGCCCATACCAATACACGATAACGAAACTGAAAGACCAGAATAAAAATCAGCGGCGCAATTAAATAGAATTGCTCTTCGGCGTTTACGCTCCAAAAGTGATTACCGGCTCCACCCAACGGCATGCAATTAATGCATTCGCTGATTTGCGGTGGACCAAATAAGTTATAAACCCAAGTAATTTTAAAGAAGATAAACTCTAGCCATTTTTGATCGACCGTGTCTTTAAATAAACTGGCAATAATTAATAGACACAACGCAATGTAATAGGGCACCCAAATGCGGGTTACGCGCGCGAAATAAAATTTCGGCAAGTCTTTGCTTTGGGTATTTAACAAAATGCCGCCAATCAACCAACCACTTAGCGCAAAAAAAACATCGACGGCAAATTTAGCCCCAATACCCCAAGTAATGATGTCGTAATGAAAAAGCATCACGACGCTCGCCAGAACAATTCTTAAATAATCGAAATAAGGAAAATACGTATTTTTACTCATGCTTAACCCAATTTTCCTTTAAATGTAAATTTGTCATACTCTTGGTAACAAATACAACAATCCCTGTATCTGTATACGCACGAAAATACGTGGTTTAAAAAACGCCATAATTGTGCACAGAATTCTAATACAACACTTTTACAGGCGTACAAAACACCAATGTAAAAAGAAAAATAAACTTTGCAAATGTGAATTTAGTAACAATCGATGTGTTAAATAGATCGATTAAAACCACAAAAAGGTGGCTCTGGTTTAAGAATGGTTACATGTTGGAATTATTAGATGGCGGTTAATTAGCATTAATTACGCCATTAACCTATAAGCATTCAAATTGATAAGAATCACGCGACGCAGTCTAAAACAAAAAGCTGAAAAATTCAGCCCCTGCGTTAAGTTAACCTACATTCAAAAATATGCATTTGAACTTTTTCTTTAATGTTCTCTGTTTGAATTTCATAAACAACGCCGAACAAGTTTGCCAAGCTCATTGATTTTATCGAATGTTCAGCTAGTTAATCGAAAAATATATTCAAGAGATAACTGGCGTAAGCACCCTAAAAATAGATCGTTCAAAAAATTGAAAAGCTTCACAAGAAACCAATCGCATTTTTATACGGTTATAAAAAATCAGATTATTTATAACCTTTACGATCTATAAAACAAGATATAGCTAATTTATCCAGCCGGATAAATGTCTTTTTAAGCGAAGAATTCAATTAAAAATATAGGAAACTCTGATTAACTGAGAGTTTCTTTCGACACAAGGAAGTGTCGCCAATATCAAGAACGGTAAGTGATTGAAATTGTGAAGAAATTGGAAATCTCATGGTCAATTTCCGGCCTCTGATTAAATCAAGTATGTGTTAATCAGAAGTGCCTCTAGTGTACGCTGAGTATTGCGATGAAATCTTTTTTTGGAACCAACAATTAGAAAAGCACAAAATAAAGGAGCCATTAATAGAAAAACCACAAATGAAAGAATCAAAAGCACCCTTTTGAATGACTTATTAAAAATGGGCTTAGATTATTTATGCGTATTCAAATAATAGGAAACTCTGATTAACCTAGAGTTTCTCGCGACACAAGGATGTGTCGCCAATTTCAAGAAATGTAAGTGATTGAAATTGTGAAGAAATTGAAAATAGCATTTTCAATTTCTGCCCTCTGATTAAATCATGGATGAGTTAATCAGAGGTTCCAATAGAATAATCAAATGATTTGAAATGCTAGAGAAAATTATCCAGTCGCAGGGGAATTGTGTGCAATTTAATGGAGATAGATGAAGAAAATAATCTTGAATAAAAAATCAAAATAAGCAAGATAACTCTGGCCACCGATTTCTTCATAAGACAATACGGCAACCAGAGTTGGCAAACCCCGTTATTCTTTTACTTGGAAATGTTCAGGGTCCATGTAGCTGAGTCGCATGGTGATTTCACCGACCTTGTTCAGCTCCATAAAAAGCATCATCACATTCAATTGGCCTTTCACTCGAATACCCGCAGGAATATCGAATAGCACGACACCATCTTCGTTAGAACGGATATTTAGATTTTGTTTAGATCGCAGTCTTGGCGCCACTTTTTTGAGTAGCTGATCCACCGACGCTCGAAATACTTCTAAGTTAAAACCTGGACCAACGTACTCTTTGGCGCTAAGGGTAAGGTTTAATTTTAGCTTAAGCCGACCACCAACCGTGATATCGCCCAAAAAGACTTTTTCGCCTTGTTTTAAGCGCTTAAATAATTCTTTAGCGCGCAACTTTGGTGCTTTAGAAATGGCGCGCAGTAAAATACCGCAGCCTAAATCCAATACCTTTGGCAGCTCGACTTTAAACTGGGTTTCTTGACCAGAGTTAGGAGTAATTACCGACGATTGACGAATACCGGGAAATTCACTTTCTGGGTGTTCTGGCTTAAGGTCTTGTTCAATTGTGTTCTCAGCAACTTCGACGGATTCTTGTGCGTCTAAATCATTGCCTGCAACTGAAGTGTTCTCGGTTTCTGGGTTGTTTTCAAAATCGGCCATTTACTTAGTATATCTCTGTAACAAAGTTAAAATCCTTTCAGACGTGTATTTGCCATCATAAACAAATACACGCCATCCTCGCATCAACCGTTACTGGGCGCGCTCTTCTAAAACCGCTACCGCTGGTAAGGTTTTGCCTTCAACATACTCTAAAAACGCACCGCCACCGGTTGAGATGTAGGATACTTTTTCGGTGATGTCGTATTTATCAACCGCCGCCAAGGTGTCACCACCGCCAGCAATTGAGAATCCTGCGCTGTCTGCAATGGCCAAAGAAATTGCTTTTGTACCTGCGCCGAACTGATCAAATTCAAAAACGCCGACAGGGCCATTCCAAATAATGGTCTTGGCATTTTTTAGCATGTCAGCCAAAGTTTTAGCAGTCTCTGGGCCAATATCAAAAATCATATCGTCGTCGCTAACATCGGCAGCGGCTTTTAATTCGGCTTGGGCAGATTCAGAAAACTCTTTACCCACCACAACATCGGTCGGTAGTGGAATGCTGCATTTTTCCATTAAGGCTTTCGCCTTTGGAATCAAATCATCTTCGCACAGTGATTTACCCACTGGGAAACCAGCCGCTGCTAAGAATGTATTGGCGATGCCGCCGCCCACAATTAGCTGATCCACCTTGTCAGACAGAGTTTCAAGCACTTCTAACTTAGTTGACACTTTTGAACCGCCCACAATTGCCAATAACGGGCGTTCTGGATTCGCCAAGGCTTTTTCTAACGCATCGAGCTCGGCCTTTAACAATGGGCCTGCGCAGGCAATTGGCGCAAACTTGGCAACACCGTGCGTTGATGCTTGGGCGCGGTGAGCGGTACCAAAAGCGTCCATAACAAATACATCACACAAAGCGGCATAATCTTTCGATAACGCTTCTTCGTCTTTTTTCTCGCCTTTGTTGAAGCGAACATTTTCTAATAAAACGACTCCGCCTTCAGCAACATCAAATTCTTCGCGAAAATCTTTAATTACCGGAATTTCAAGGCCAAGCAAATCGGAGATATAACGCGCAACCGGCGCCATGGAGAATTCTTCGTCGTATTCACCTTCGGTTGGACGACCCAGGTGAGACATAACGATAACTTTTGCTCCGGCTTTCATGGCGTGCTCAATAGTCGGTAGCGATGCGCGAATTCGAGCATCAGAAGTTACCACGCCACCTTTGACTGGTACGTTCAAGTCTTCGCGAATTAATACGCGTTTTCCTTTTAAATCTAAATCCGTCATGGATAGTACAGTCATGGGTTTTCTCCTACTTAATTAAATGCCGTTGGAAATTTTTAATATTATCGATACAGGTACTACAGAACTTTTATTGAGCAAATTATCGCGATAACCACTGCCAAAACCAATCACTCAAAATCGTCTGGCACAATAGCGCTTTTCTATTTAGCGTTTTCTTATTTAGGTTCTAGCGAGCATAGAGCCAGCGGCGACCAACATGGCGCCTGCTGCCGAACGATACAGGTATTTTTGTGCTTTTGGATTTACCAAGAATTTGCGCACCGCCAGTGCACCCAGCACGAAACTACCACCCACAACAATCAAGATCATAATGGTTGCCGGTACCAAACCGTAGGCCCAAGCGCTGAAACTCACCGCTTGGACATCAATAACCACCGGTAACAATGCCAAATAGAATGCGATGGTTTTTGGGTTGCTCAACGTAATGGCAAACCCCGAAGCCGCCGCAGAGAACAACTCTTTGTTATCGACAACCTTTGCTTGCAAAACGCCATGTTCGGCAGTCCAAAATTTCCACGCCAAAAAGGCCAAATAGAGCGCGGCAAGAATTTTAATAACAATAAAAACTTCACCGAAATTCTGCGCAATAACCGCAAGACCAAATACGGCCAAAGATAGATAAAAAAGATCACCCAAGATCAAACCGCTTAACATGGCAAAACCCGATTTAGCGCCGTTAGCAACACTGCGTGCAACCAAGGCCGTCATGCCCGGACCGGGAATGGCTGCGGCGATACCCAGCGCAACGGTGTAAGCAATTAACTGTGAAAATTCGATCATAGAAACCTCTTTGTTTACGCAATCGTAAACTTGCTATTAATACACAGAACTCACGTTGGCCTTATCGATTCGATCGATGCATTCACCACAAACTCAAGCAGTTACCATAAACTCGACCAATAGGCGGCGACATCAATCATACGATTCGCATAGCCCCACTCGTTATCAAACCAGGTGTGCAAGGCCAAGTGCCGATTGCCAACCACACGAGTTTGGCTGGCATCAACAATCACCGAGCGACAGTCGTGGTTAAAGTCGCAGGATGCCACCGGCTCTTCGGTATAGCCCATGATCGACCCGTAATGATTAACCGATGCCGACTTTAAGGAGTCGTTCACCTGCTCAACGGTTACCGCTGAGCTTAGATTCAAGGCAAAATCAATCGCCGAGACGTTTACCGTAGGCACGCGCATCGCCAAACTTTGAAAACGCCCTTCGAACTCGGGCATTAAACGCTCGATACCCAAATGCAGACCGGTATCGACCGGAATAATAGAATTAAACGCGGAACGCGTTTTGCGCAAATCAGTATCGTGGTAAGCATCAATGACCGGCTGATCGTGCATGGCCGAGTGCACAGTCCACGTAATGCCTGTTTCTATACCAAAGGCTTTGTGAATCGTCTCGATCACCGGAATGACACAGTTGGTCGAACAAGAACCACTAGAAATAATCGTTTCTGCGCCTGTAAGTGCCTGATGATTAAAACCAAACACCACCGTGGCATCAATCTCGGCGGTAGCCGGGTGAGAAAACAGCAAATGCTTCGCGCCAGCGTTAATATGACGCTCAGCGGTATGGCGATCGGAATAGCTACCGCTGCACTCTAAAAGCAGATCAATATTTAAGGATTGCCATGGCAGCTTGGCAGGATCGGATTCGTGTAACAACAGAATAGATTGACCATCAACGAGTAAATTTTGACCATCAACAGAAACCTCCGCCGGAAACAGCCCGTGTGTGGAATCGTATTTGGTGAGATGCGCAATGGTCTGAGCGTCGGCTAATTCATTGATCGCGACGATTTGAAACTGAGAAGACAACGGTACGGACGAGTCAGACGTGCGAGCTGGATGCTGGCGCTCGAACAGGGCGCGCAATACGCAACGCCCAATTCGTCCATAACCATTAATAGCAACGCGTATGGTCACTTAGTTCGCCAAGACGCCTTCAACAGCGGCGACAACTTTTTCGCTAGTAAAGCCAAAGTATGCCATCAAGGCGTCGCCCGGCGCTGATTCACCGAAGGTTTCCATACCAACAACCGCGCCATCAAGACCCACGTATTTGAACCAGAAATCTTTGTGCAGAGCTTCAACGGCCACGCGAGCGCGCAAAGCCGCAGGTAAAACGGATTCTTTATAGGCTTTGTCTTGTGCTTCAAACACTTCCGGACACGGCATAGAAACCACATTAACTGCCACGCCTTTTGCTGCTAGGGCATCAGCAGCAGAGACTGCAAGGCCCACTTCTGAACCGGTAGCAATCAAAATGGCTTGTGGATTTTCCACCGCTTTGATGACGTAACCACCGCGTGCAGCGTTGGAAAGTTGCTCGTCAGTACGCGGCATTGGCTGCAAGCCCTGACGAGAAAACACCATTGCCGTTGGGCCATCACGACGCTCAATAGCCGATTTCCACGCAATCGCAGATTCAACCGCGTCACAAGGGCGCCAAGTGTGCAGATTTGGCGTGCTGCGCATGGAGGTCAATTGCTCAACCGGCTGATGGGTTGGGCCATCTTCACCCAAACCAATCGAATCGTGGGTGTAAACAAAAATACTTTGCTGCTTCATAAGCGCAGCCATACGCACGGCGTTACGGGCGTATTCCATAAACATTAGGAAGGTTGCGCCGTAGTTAACAAAACCGCCGTGCAGGGCGATACCGTTCATCATGGCGCTCATACCAAATTCACGCACACCGTAATAAATGTAGTTACCGTCGCTGTCTTTAGCGTCTACACCCTTGGCGCCAGACCAGAGAGTCAAGTTAGAACCCGCCAAGTCCGCTGAGCCGCCCAGTAATTCTGGCAACAAAGCACCGTAGGCTTCGATGGCATTTTGAGACGCTTTACGCGAGGCAATTTTTTCGGATTTCTCTTGGCATTCAACAATGTACTGCTGAGCTTTTTCGGAGAAGTCTTCTGGCAATTCTTGCTTGATTACTCGACGCTCAAACTCCGCAGCCAATTCTGGGTAAGCCGCTTGGTAGGCTTCGAACTTTTCTTGCCACGCCGATTGCGCTTTAGCACCGGCTTTGTGCGCGTTCCAACCGTCGTAAACAGACGCCGGAATATCAAAGGCTTCGTGTTCCCAGTTTAAGGTTTTACGAACAAGCGCCACTTCGTCGGCACCTAAAGGCGCACCGTGACAATCTTCCTTACCTTGTTTGTTGGGTGAACCAAAACCGATTACAGTTTTACAACAAATAATGGATGGTTTATCGGTTTCGGCGCGGGCGCTTTCAACCGCTGCTTTAATAGCATTAGCATCGTGACCATCAACGCCCGGCACAACATGCCAGCCGTATGCCTCAAAGCGTTTTGGGGTATCGTCGGTAAACCAGCCTTCCACTTCGCCATCAATAGAGATGCCGTTGTCGTCATAGAAAACAATCAGTTTTCCAAGGCCCAAAGTACCCGCTAACGAACACACCTCGTGAGAGATACCTTCCATCAAACAGCCATCGCCTAAGAAAACGTAGGTGTAGTGATCTACAATCTCGTGACCGTCGCGGTTAAACTGGCCTGCCAACACCTTCTCGGCGACTGCCATACCAACAGCGTTGGCAATACCTTGGCCTAGTGGACCGGTGGTGGTTTCAACGCCCGGCGCATAACCGTATTCAGGATGGCCCGGAGTTTTTGAGTGCAATTGACGGAAGTTCTTTAGATCATCAATCGAAAGATCGTAACCGGTCAAATGCAGAAGAGAATAGATCAACATAGAACCGTGGCCGTTAGAAAGCACAAAACGGTCACGGTTGGCCCAGTTAGGGTCAGCAGGGTTATGCACCAAATAGTCATTCCACAAGACTTCGGCAATATCGGCCATACCCATTGGGGCACCTGGGTGACCAGAGTTGGCTTTTTGGACGGCGTCCATACTTAAAACGCGAATCGCATTGGCTAGTTCTGTGCGGGAAGACATGGGCTCTTGGCTCCTGTTGAATAACTGATCGTCGATACAAAATCGACCTGATTTCGAGCGGGCGCCATTTTCGCTTAGCTGAGCTTGCAGGTAAACCGCAAATTTGGAAAAGTGCACGATATATGCTTCAAAACTTAAAGAAACAACCAAAAAACGCAACTTGGTTAGTACTACAAGACCAACTTCTTTTCGCTGACCCAGCCCAACGCCCAAGATTCCTGTGTGTGAAGCGCACACGATAAACCTTGATGGCAACACAACCGTTTAATGATCATTGCTAGAGAGTCGGGAAGTGACGGATCAGCTCCTACCTTCTAAATAGCGTGAAGCCACTCAAACACTTAAGAATAGAAACAGCTTACACACACTTAGCCATGGCTTTTAAACTTGAGCCCACAAACTCAACGCTCGATTGAGAACCCACAATCGCCAAATTATGCAAGTCTTCAAATATTAGGCAAACCAGATTAAATTGAAAGGGTTAAACAATTGACGGACAAGCGCAGTGAAAAAACGCCGATAAAATTCGACGTCAGAGAAAACAAGCTCAATAGCTTAAATTGGAAAAAGCATCCTAAAAATGAGGCACATTAGATATAAGCTAAAAAAGTAAACAATTCCACATCCCATGCTTTAAAAATCGAGGCTTAAAATTTAATGGATAATAAAGATTTAAAGGAAAAACTAGAAGAAGCCAAAAGTCGGCTTAAGAAATTCAAAAAAAATTCAACAGTAAGCCAACAAGAAGAACCCGACAACTTAGTCAGCGGGAATTTAGATGAGTTAGAATTACGAAGAAGAGAGAAAAATAACGATGAATAAAAAAGTAATATTAAACAGCAAATTAGCCAGCGAACTAGAATCTGCAAAAAAGAAATTGGAAAACGTTGATCTAGAGAAGATCAGACAAAACAACAAAAGAGCCTCAGCGGCCAGAAACTCTTCGACTAAACCTAACAATAAATCCATTTATTAATAAGCTTGCAAGCTAAATTACTTATAAATCTTTCTGATGCTCTCCGAACAAAAATCATGAGCTGAAATAACTAATAAACTTTAACTTCTTCAAATATCAGCCCTTTAAAATTGTTAATTTCGTAAATTCTTTTAAATTCATCGGTGCAATAACTGTATACAAGAAGATCGGTATCACTTTTAAAGACGGCGGCACCGCCAAGAGCCTCTTCCTTAAAAGTTACATTGTCCAACCCAAGGTGAACACCTGAGTCAATAACATCGACGGCCTTATCTTTATTAATACCTTCTTCTGGAATAACCAGCAAAGTATTAAACACATAATATTTTACGTTGCTCACACAAATAGGTAGAAATTCTCCATATTTCTCCAGCAAATCTCTAAAAACATTGTACGCAACTTCATTTAAAACTAAGTTACCAGTAGACCAAGTACAAACATCTGGCACAGTCCCAGCAGGATCACCTTCATAATTCTTACTAGCAAAAAAAGTGGCATTCGGAGTGACCCAATCAGCTGCCTTCGGTTTTGCTAGATATCTGGGTGAATAATCAGGCATCTTGCCCCATAGTTCATCATATTGTAGCAGAAGAGAGTATGTATTTTGGTAGTCGTGTAGTAACTTGTAGGTCATAACTTACGATTTTTTTAGTAAATCATAGAGTTTTCATAACATTAGCGACAAGGCCTGAACCATACGAAACTCAAACTCCAAAGCAACTAAAAGTACACGTAACTCCACTCATCCTGAAAAATTTGAACTCAAATCCGTGTCTCAAACTTCAAGTCAGGTTTTTTTAACACCCTTTAGGCTTTCTTTCGGATGCAATATATTCAGATTTACTTATGACATTATAAGTCTCTAAAGAAACCTCAAAACCATTTCTTTTTACAAACTCTTTTTTACCAGAAAATCCAATATACTGAGCTGTACTTTCTAAAGACATACCTTCGCTGATAGGCACATTTATTTGATCCACTGGTATAGCCAGCATCACTTCACCGTCGAATATCGCGTAACCATCAACCTTTTGCTTTAAATATGAAAGTGATCCAGGAGAGGTAAACCCATTCACAAGCTTCTTGCACCAGCCACTGGTGTCAATGGCAAAACCATAGCGTATCGGATCATTTCCATTGCTCTTTTTATTGGAATTTTCCTCCTTTATACACCCGCCGATCAACATAATTACCAAAGTATATAAAGCTACTAAAACCTTCTTATTTCCGTATTTCAAACGAGCCGCTCCTCATTAACAGCATTCTGTTTCCCATCTAATCTTATGAAATCCAATATTATTTTACTCACATACATCTCCCATAAGCACAAAGCCAAGTTCCTCTGTGAGGGCAGGTGCTACTTTGGTTATGATTTTTTTCTATTTGCCAAAACTGTAAGAAACAACGAAAGTAATGAGCTTATGAAAAATCCCAGAAGAACATAAGTAAAAATGTAGGGTGCATTCTCCATTCGCTGCGATTCATGCAAATATGGAAACGATAAATTATCATAGGCGTACAGATAAATTCCAAAGTTTAACGATAGCGTAAAGAGAACTAATAATGAATTAACTAGTAGTTTTTCATTTTATCTCTCAGAACCATATTTCCTTACTTTTGTTGAGGTCAGACACAACCCCAAAAAGTTCATAAATTGATCACACATACATACGGTAAGAAATACTGAAAGAAAAAAATCAGATGAATTCCATTCATACCTTCAACACGTGCAGCTGTTCCGTGAAGGCGAATCTGTAACGGAAAAGCTTTTACAGTGCTTGGTATTGTTAGCCTTTTTCTTCCAACTTGAGTCCATAGGAATTTAACGCGCCATACTGAATGGTACGTTTTGCCCCCTCCAAATCTTGAAGTTTATCATCCCACTTAAGCTCTTCATCTTCGCTTGGAGCGCTAAGAGACATTTGTTCTAAATATTTTTCATAATGGAGTAATGACTCCCAGATAAGGTGATATTCTTTTACCAGAATTGTGGGATCAGACACGCTGTAACTCCATAGCTGTAATTAATCGTACTCTGCTTCTATCCATACCAAGCTCTTCGAGAAGCCCAAGATACTTTTTTAGAGGCATATTTCTTTCAGGTGCAATCATGTAATGGCCATCATGCCCGGGGCGTAAATCTCGTACTAGCTTGAGACCTTGCGGTATAGATGCGCCCTTCCTTATTTTCCAGATTTTCTTCTTAGGTCTTTTCATACTCGGCGTAATGTAATTAAAGGCCGAAAAGCCGTTTCCGTTAGCTATAACAATATCAACTCCGTTGATTTTGCTTATAAGCACGTCCTTCCATGCTCTATCTTCGGAGAAGTCCGGCTAGTTTGCATTACCCATTCGATATAGGTGTTCAGTGAATTCATTCACATCGTAAATATACAGATCTTCCAAGTTTATCATTCGGTATTTTCCTTTTGTTGTGAATTTAACTTGGTTAACGACACAATTTATGGGCCGTTGAAGCGAAGTGTAAACTGCTCCGCAAGATTGTTTTGTTAGTTGCGATGGTTGTCATTTAACTTAATCTATCAAAAGAATCACATTTTTATAGAGTTTTTTACGTGGAAAAGGCCTGTCTATTAGCCAGCGCGGATCTTCTTCTCCAGAGGTGATCAATACTTCATATGCTCCGGTGAGTCCGCTTCCCCAACTCAATAAGACATAATCTTTATTATTGCTCACATGAATAGGCCAACTGCTCATAGAAAACAGTATATTTTTTCCTCTGAGAGATTCTACAAATTTATCATGCGTTTCTGTTGTTGGGTATCCCAAGTCTAAACTACTTACCCCGGATATTTCGGCTTCAATTTTGACTAACTCCGCAGCACTTAAATAGACGTCGCGATCTAATTTTTCCATTCGATAGTAAAATCCATCAACGGAGTTCGGACGAAGAGGAGAAAGCAAAAAAATCACCGCGACCCCAGCTGTAAAGCAAGCCAAATAATTCTTACTGTTTCTTTTGTCTGATCTCCGTAAATCCATCAACATCCAGACTAAGACAACTATTGGCAAAATAAATATCGGAATAAAAATAAATGGAGTAAAGAACCCTAAAAATGCAGGATCGACTAGGTAGCCACTTATCCATCCTAAAAAAGACGAGACGACTACCATCACCAGAACAACTACTAGCTTTAGATATTTGATAAAAATTGTCTCCGTGACATTTTGGTAACTAACGCCCCACAACAAACCGTCAGAACATCGTGGAGCGAGTCCGGCAAAAGGCGCGCTTTTTAACGCCTTTTGAGTGGTTGTTGTGTTTGTTGTGTTTGTTGTGTTTGTTGTGTTTGTTAGTTGTTGTGTTTGTTAGTTGTTGTGTTTGTTAGTTGTTGTGTTTGTTAGTGTTTGTTAGTTGTTGTGTTTGTTAGCTTTTGTTTTGCTCGCATACGATAAAGTTGTGCATTAAAGTAACTGACCCCGGTATTTCAGTTTCAAAACGATAATACCCAGGTGGCCCTTCGTCTTTTGCGCAACTTAAATTTATATCACCTATGCTTACATCAATACCATCATATGCTTTAGGAATATTGATGGTGTATTTACCTTCTGCATTTGTTACAACCCTACCTGATGAAGCGACGCTTGGCATACCGCTTAATGTAATTTGATATTTCATATTCACATAATAGATTTCTACACCTTCCATTGGCATTCCGGATTGGTTCAAAACCTCTCCAGTAATTTGTAGATTCCTAGCAGATGGAAATATGGTACACGCACTCAATAAAGTTATTGGCGCTAGCATGGATAATTTATATGCTCGTTTCATAGTAAAGCTGACGCTTTGCTTTGCGACGCGCGTTAGCGCGTCCGGCGGAGGCCACGTTTTTTGTGGTCGGAACGAATAACAGCAATTTGTTATATCGACTTAAGTTCTTTTTAAGATGAACTGCATAATTGATAGCAGTTATTACTTGAAGCCAAGAAATATTATTTGCCATTATATCTTCTCCAGAAATTAGTTTGTTTATGCCAAGATATACGTATGAAAAAATATAATGTAGGAACAAAGAAGATAATTGATACAAAATATGTTAGTAAGCCGAAAACGACACCCAAAACTATATTAACTATGAAATAGTATGAATTTGAATGAAGGTATTTATATTTATTTTCGGCATCTGTGTATTTAACCAAAACTATTGGTACACCAATCAATAGAATAGCTAATATCGCTAGCATCACCAATATGACTTCCATTCATACCTTCCTACTTAATGCCGCGTAAAGGCTTTTTTGGAGCGCAGCGGAAAAATTGTCCGGCAACAACGTCTTGTTAAAGATCGCGAATTCATAAACTAACCGCGACACTTTTTATCATAAAGAAGGTAAGCTGGAATACACACTTTTCCTCTCCCGCCAAGAAGATGGTCCAGTATGTATAACCAGCTTACCTATGAAGAAAGAGTAACGTTTTCAACGTTAAAGTTGCAAGGCTTATCGATTCGCAAGATTGCAACGCTTGATTGGCAAATTGCCCAACAAATCGACCAAAGAATTGAATCAAAGAGTTCTAAAACTGATTCTACAAAACGCTTCTCAATTCAAAACAATTGCTTCTGATAATGGTACCGAATTTCATCAGTACCAAGCAATTGAAGAACTCAGTGGTGTGACCTTTTACTTTGCTACTCCCTACCATTCTTGGGAGCGCGGTTTAAGAGAAAACACCAATGGATTAATCCGGCAATATTTACCCAAAAACCAAAGCATGGAATCTGTAACGCAACACCAATGTAATTACATTGCCAAGCAACCCAACCAACGACCACGAAAATGTTCACAATATAAAACACCAGAGGAAGTCTTTAATGAACATTAACTATTTTTGTCGCGCTTCAAACTTGAAGTCAGGACTTTTTTAAGCTGCTTGATTATCGAGCTCAAAACATTCTAAAAAGGTTCTTAGACAGTCAGGTGTATCTGCATACTGACTCAACTCAGAAATAGCATTTGCTTTAGTTAATTGAAGTTTGACATTCCCTTTATTGCCAAAAACTACTCTACCATTTTTTCTGCATCGATCGAGTTTCAACTTACTTAAAAAAACCCGATAAAAATCAAGATTTTGCTTGCCCCTATACCAGAGTTCAGCATCTCTATTTCTAAAATACTCCTGTGATTTCTCATGGGAAATCAGCAAATCTTCTGCCAACTCAGGAAAAATAGAACTCGGTGATGACTCCGAATATTCTTTTGTTACACCAAAAAGGTCTATGTTGACCAAGGCATCAATATTCACATTATTAATGTTTAGCCTTCCAACTGCATCGCCAGAACTCTCCATTAGCCTTATCTCTTTAATGAGATAATTGAATCCTTTAATGCAGGTTAAGTATTGAGACTTGATTTCACGATATTTCTTCATGCATATTTCAAAGCACTCATGTTCACCGCAAGTATCATTCACTCCGAACTCAGCCGAAAGAACACGAGCGAATGCAGCCCGTGAAACATATAGATTTTCTACAGAATAGCAGGGAGTGATATATAGATTCGATAATCCTGACAAACTCCGATTATCATCAAAATCCGAATCGACAAAAAACAGGCATGAATATTTTTCATAAGTTTTATGGTCTTTTATTCGTTCCATGATGCCGATTACATTTGACTTTCCGTTACAATTCACACCTGCCCAGGTTATGTCTGGACGGATGGTGTTAATTCTAATTGAATAGTATTTCTCATCTTCTCCTTCAAAAAAAGCTGGAACCTTACCTTTAGAAACAACTCTAGTAAACTCCAAAAACTTTACAGAAAGTGAATCTCTTGATTGTTTTAATTTCTCCACTCTAGACATTACAGCTCCTTAATGTACTCACTAAGATCAACTGTATTTTTCTCTAAATCATTCTCAAATATGAAGGGTGAGTGAGTGGTAGAGAATAAAAATTTGCATTTCCCTGATGAAACGATATCTGGTAGCAAAGTTTTTTGCCATTCAATAGATAGTGAAAGCTCTGGTTCGTCAAAAAATATTGCTAAATCATCTTTCTTTTGTAGGTAAAGTAATGCGAAAAGAGAAATTATTTGCTTTTCACCAGAAGAAAGACTTTCAATATCTACTCTATTTCCGTTTTTCTTTCTAATAATTTCAATAGTTACATTGCTTTCGTCATAAATGACTTCCTTGTCATTAAGGTATCTATTGCTGACTTTGGTAAACTGCTGAATTGCTTCATCATTTTCCTGTTGCTGCTCATAGACCTTTAAAAGATTACTAACGAAATATATTAGTGGGTCATGCCCAGTTTGAATTGTTCCATTTTTGACCAACTCCAATATTTGCTCTTTGTGGCTTGGAGATATATTTTTTCCAATTCTTTCAAGAACAATCTCAACTGCCCTAGGGCTAGATACAGAATCTTTCATTTCTTTTGTGACAGAAAACCCACCAACAAGCTGAGAGAGCATTTGTCCATTTATTTTCGAGAACCATTCAACTGAAGAACTCAAAATTTCAGATGTTATTGTTTCTATACTTCTACTAACATCGCTCATTCCAAAGTTAATAGATGTATGACTAAACCTAGATCTATCTTTTACACCACTAAAAGCACGAATATCTTCTTCAACACGTCTATATGTTGGTAGATATAGCGTTTTTAGAGGGAATTTTTCTTTAATACGATCCAGCTTTTTTTGAGTGTCTGAGTTGATTTTCCTGTTTGGTCTGCTCCCCCTAACTTCTCTCAAATAGTCTCGAAGAATAGAGGGTGGTATATCAAGCTCCCGCATAGCATGGCGAAACAAATTTGATCGTTCTATTTGGCCCATCGGGTATTTTCTAACATCATCAACTAATTCAAGGATAAAATCTTCACCAAGGCGAGATTCAAGGTGTTCGAAAAAACTATGGCTCTTTATATACTCTAAGTCTGCATCGAAATCTGATTTTTTGAAGGATACCTCTGTTCCATCTGTGAAAATCAAACCAATAGTTTCAAAAACCACCTTTCTTAGTTTTGAAACATCACCCGAAGTCAGTGCATAGAATGAATTTAGGATAGTTGTTTTTCCATATCCATTTTCAGCGACAAGTATTTTAAATTCGGAATCAAACGGAATTCTTACATTCCTTTCTTCAAAAAGGTTGTTTATATAAAACTCTTTAATCATTTGTACCTCCATAGTGTCAATTCCGATGGTGACTTAGGGTGCTAACAGTTTAATAGATGTTTTTACGGCGCTTTTTCCCGCATTTACCGTCACAGCCATATCTATCTCAAGTAAATTTCTCCAAACGCTATCTCGAAATCTTTACTTGGTCAATGCTTGTATCTATTTGGCATTTAATTCATCTTTTTTTAATTTCCACACCACTGAATATTAAAAATATCGCCAGTTAATTAATTGATCGTCATTTATTTTTAAGATGTTTTAGGAAAGCTATTTAGAAAATGGCGGGCTTTATGTGTTTTAGGAATTTCAATAAAATTAGAAAAGACTTTTAGAGTGCGGCAACTAAATATTCTGTTTATAAAATTAAACTGAATACCGATTAATTGAGAAGCTTTAGCGACACAAATCAGTGTCGCTAGTTTAAAGAGTGGTAGGTAATTGCAACTTAGAAGATTGTTGATTTATTTTCTAGCTTTTGCCCTCTGATTAATTTACAAGAAATTAATCAGAGGGTTTTAAAGCTATTTTTCAATGGTAAATCGTATTCTTTCAACAATAGGCCCGAAGGTATTAACGCCTTCGGTTTCTTTTGGTTGAAATTTCCATTTTTCTACGGCGCTTAGTGCCGATCCTTCAAAATAGCCTTTGGGCTCTGCGCGAATTACGGTAACGGATTCGGTGTAACCAACCGGCGAAACAAAATATTGTACGTCTACAAATCCTTCTATGCCGCGACTCAATGCATTACGCGGATATACCGGCGAGGCCGAGAGACGTTTTACCGGCGCACCGGTGTTAAAGTCGATACCAAACTCACCATCAATAATTGGTGGTGGCGGCAAAGTCACGAGAATATCAATGACTGAGGTGAGTGTAGTTGTAGGATTTATTGCTCGCTCAATAACAGGTGGCGGTATTATTTCTTCGGGTGGTTTTGGTCGCGAGTATTTTTCTTCAACCGGGGGTGGAGTATCAAAAACCGCAACCACAGGAGCAGGGCCGCCTTCGTCTTCAATCGGTTTATCATTATAGGCAACCAACCTCACCATTAACAATAGCAGCGCGCAGGTTAATATCACACCGGCAAACACAAATGCCAACCACTTTAAAAACCGTTCAAACATCCATGGAGCTACAGATACTATTTGCATAAATTCACCTCAAAAAAAAGACATAGGGAGCCGCCGGCATTAAAAACACCGAATAAAAAACAATAGAATTAAAAAGCTTTTAATTAAGTGGGCGAAAGCTCAAGTAATAGAAATACAACGAGCCAATTAATGAACCTTTGATTAACTCATCCATGATTTAATCAGAGGACAAAAATTGAAAATGCGATTTCCAATTTCTTTACAATTTCAATCACTTACAGTTCTTGAAATTGGCGACACTTCCTTGTGTCGCGAGAAACTCCAGGTTAATCAGAGTTTCCTAAATACATTAAATATCAAAATAAAAACGTATTTTTTTAAGATCGGAATCGGTTTTGTCAAACCAAAAATCGTCTAGTACAGCGAGTACAGAATTTTCAAACACGCCCATAGGATTTGCATCGGTAATGCGGGCATTAAACACATGTCCGTGTTCATCGATAAAAAACTCAACGTTTACCTCGCCCGACAGTGAATCGAATCTGGCTTGCTCTGGGTACTCAGGCAGTAATAAGCGCGTAGGTAAAAATCCTGCCACACGAACATTTCCTGTTGGGAAAAGCAATGAGTTATCAAACGCCGCGGGTATAAACTCTACCCGCGTTAGTAATTCTTCAATTGGTACTTTTGAATTTATCACCGGCAGGTCTTCACGGTTATCAACATAAGAATTTGATAATAATTTTTTGGGAACGGTAATTTCCAGAATATCCTTTTTTTCGAATTCAGATTTTGCATCCAAATCGATATAAAGCGTTTGCACCGGTAAACGCTCTGTCGCTACCAACTGCCCATTATTTTGCGCAATAAATTTCACGTTAATAATGACCAATGGAGATAACACCAAGGCCATTATTATGCTTAACACGCAAAGCGATCTTGCAGAAACCGGCCCACGATCAACGTAAGACGATAGCACTCGCAGCACGCGCTGAAAAAAGTCAGAACCGGTCTCACCCGACGTGATAGCCTTACCAGCGGTTTGCGCCTGAGCTTTAGAGTTTAGCGACAATAACAATTGCGAATAGATTTTTTTGGGCGACTGCTGATTAGCAGCCATGCTTTCAACCAAATAATCGTCGCAGGCAAGTTCTGCCAAAACTTCGGCTTTTTTACGAATCTTCCAAACCGGCGGTAGCCACCAAAATAGCGCGCACAATAAAAACAAGCATTCCGACTTAAGCCAATCGCGCCGTTTGATATGAGCGATCTCATGATTAAGTACACATAATTGCTCTTGTTCGCTAAGCTGCAAGAATGCATCGCTGATTACCAAACGATTTTCGCCCAGTAAAGCATCACCCCACACGTAAGCAATGTGATTTTTTACAGTGGTTTTTTTAAGATTTACATTACGCAAACCATAGTGTTTTACCAATTTGTTTATATTTTTAGTAAGTGTACGAGGCGCAGAATTAAAAGGTATTTCGTTGTGAAACAGGTCATATAAACCAAGCCAACGATAAAACAACAGAAAAAACGTAATAAAACTGAGTACTGCAACCGCAAAAATTTCGTGTTCGGTAAATTTGCTCAAGGGATTAAAAAAAGCTTTATTAACAATAGGTAATTGCAAATTTATAGAGACTAAATTTAATGCCGAAAATAATAGCGAAACTGGAATAAAAAATAACGATAAACAAATAATGCTATGACGAAAACTGGCCGACTCTTTTTTTAAATCCGACAAGATCGCGCCAATTACCACGCAAATAAGCAAGGGCTTTAACACAAAAACGATAAACAACTCGCCGATCGGCATAGCAACTTCCTGTGTAGCTCTATTGTTGTTGAATAGGGTTATTATTCTTCAGGGATACTATTATGGGGCCTCTGATTAACTCATCCATGATTTAAGCAGAGGACAGAAATTGAAAATGCGATTTCCAATTTCTTCACAATTTCAATCACTTACCGTTCTTGAAATTGGCGACACATCCTTGTGTCGCCGGAAACTCTAGGTTAATCAGTGTTTCCTATGAGTTATTAGTTAAGAGTCATTAGTCTTTAAGCTTGTCGATCTCTTTTTCAAGCGCGGCAAGCTCTTCTTGCGTTAGCGTATTTTTGTTATTGCCCAATAGTGCTTTCACTGCATCAACTGCCGAGCCACCAAAAAAGGTTTCTACCAAGCGCTTCATTGCCGAAGCGCCCGCAGCCTTTTTATTATCGAGCGGAAAATACCGATAACGATTGCCGTCGCGTTCGGCGCGGATTTGTTGTTTTTCAACCATGCGATTGAGCAACGCGCGCACCGACGAATAGCTGGGTGGATTATCAATTGCCTCTAACACGTCTTGCACAGAACCGCCGTCGAGCTGATAAAGCGCATCCAGTATTTGCCGCTCGCGTTTGGAAAGATGTTTTTCGGTTGAAGTGTTATGTTCACTCACAATTTACGCCATTCAGTTTTAGAGGTAGAAATCGTCTACGTCACCAAAGTGCTAATTTTTTAGCATGTGCTAAAAAATTAGCACAACAGTTTGTTTTCTGCAACCATTGATTGCAAAACGATCAATATCTTAGAAACGACTAATCTATATCAAAATATTTTGATATAGATTAGGTTGGGTGCTACACTTCAAAAATGAATGCCACCACCGATATTCCCAACGCCCTTGATGATTTGTCGCTACTGTTAAAAGCAGCGTCCGATCCTTTGCGTTTGCAAGTTTTACGGTTGTTGGCTCAAGACTCTTACGGCGTTTCTGAACTGTGTCGAATTTTTGGCGTGCGCCAGTCTGGCATGAGCCACCATTTAAAAATTCTGTCGCAAGCCAATTTGGTAACCACTCGCCGTGAAGGTAATTCGATTTTTTATCGCCGCGCTCTTGCGAGCGGTTTTAATTGTGCGCATTTACGCAATGAATTGTTTGTCGAGATCGATCATTTATCGGTTAGTGATGAAGTTGAAGACCAATTAAAGGTCATTCGCGCAGAACGTGTTAGCAGTTCTAAAGAGTTTTTTAATCAAAACAGCGAAAAATTTCGCTCACAACAAGATTTAATCGCAAGCTATCCCGTTTATTGTGAGCAGGTTAGTGAATTAATTCACAAAACTAAATTACCTAGCCAACATTTAGCGATAGAAATTGGCCCAGGTGAAGGTGAATTTTTAGCGATACTTTCGCAGAGTTTTGACGCCGTGGTCGCGGTAGACAATAACCAAGCCATGCTCAATAAAGCGAAAGTAAATTCAGAACAGCAGAATTTATCGAATATTGAATTTATTCTCGACGACACCAGCAATATAGAGAACTTCGTTGATGTAAATTCGGTGGATTTAATTGTTGCCAACATGGTTTTTCATCATGTGCCATCTCCGGCAAATCTATTCAGCAATTTAGCGCGAATATTAAGGCCTAATGGTGCATTGGTTATTACCGACTTATGTTTGCACGATCAGAATTGGGCAAGGGAAGCCTGCGGCGATATTTGGCTTGGATTCGACCCAAACGATTTATCTCAGTGGGCCAATAACGCCAATTTAATAAATGGCCAAAGTATTTATTTTGCTTTGCGCAACGGTTTTCAAATTCAAATTCGACAATTTGAGAAAAATTCAAACGCACCTATCGCGTTTTCGAGGAAATAATTTATGTCTGAATATTCCGTATTTACTTCCGAGAGTGTCTCGGAAGGTCATCCCGATAAAATGGCCGATCAGATTTCTGATGCGGTTCTAGACGCAATATTAAAAGACGATCCCAATGCACGTGTTGCCGTAGAAACACTGGTAAAAACCGGTATGGCAATTGTTGCGGGTGAAGTTCGAACCAACACCTACGTTGATCTTGAAGATTTAATCCGTGAGGTTATTTTAGGCATTGGTTACGACTCCAGTGATGTGGGTTTTGATGGCGCAAGCTGTGCTGTTATAAATGCGATTGGTAAACAATCATCAGACATCGCCATGGGTGTTGATGAAGCTGAAAATAAAGATCTTGGTGCCGGTGACCAGGGTTTAATGTTTGGCTTCGCCACCAACGAAACCGACGTGTTAATGCCAGCGCCAATTTATTACAGCCACCGTTTGGTTGAGCGTCAGGCGCAATTGCGTAAAGACAAAACCTTGCCGTGGTTGCGTCCAGACGCAAAAAGCCAAGTCACTTTACGTTATGAAAATGGCAAGCCCGTTGCGATCGATGCCATCGTATTATCAACCCAACACTCGCCTGACATTTCGTTAAAAGATTTACGCGAAGCCGTTCTTGAAGAAATTATCAAACCGGTGTTACCCGCAGAATGGTTACACGCAAAAACGCTGTATCACATTAACCCGACGGGTAATTTCGTAATCGGTGGCCCTGTTGGTGATTGTGGTTTAACTGGCCGTAAAATTATTGTTGATACCTACGGCGGTATGGCACGTCACGGCGGTGGCGCCTTCTCTGGTAAAGATCCTTCCAAGGTAGACCGTTCTGCTGCCTATGCTGGCCGATATGTTGCCAAAAACGTAGTTGCCAGTGGTCTTGCCGACAAATGTGAAATTCAAGTTTCTTACGCTATTGGTGTTGCTGAGCCAACGTCAATTTCGATCAATACTTTTGGTACCGGCAAAATCAGCGATGAAAAAATCGTTGAATGTGTGCGCGAACATTTCGATTTACGACCACGCGGTTTAATTGAAATGCTGGATTTAAAACGCCCAATTTATCGCGCGACAGCTGCTTACGGCCATTTCGGTCGTGAACTTCCAGAATTTACCTGGGAAAAAACCGATAAAGCTGAAGCTCTAAAAGCCGCACTGTAAAAAGGAATCCATTGTCATGAACGCTATTGCAGATTTTACCGATTATAAAGTTGCCGACATTAATCTGGCCGCATGGGGCCGTAAAGAAATTGAAATTGCTGAAGGCGAAATGCCAGCATTAATGGCTTTGCGTACAAAATATCGTGAGCAACAACCTTTAGCTGGCGCTAAGATTATGGGTTGTATTCACATGACCATTCAAACCGCGGTTTTAATTGAAACCTTGGTTGATCTTGGCGCAGAAGTGCGTTGGTCGTCGTGTAATATATTTTCGACTCAAGATCATGCCGCTGCGGCAATTGCTGCTCGCGGTATTCCGGTGTTCGCATGGAAAGGCGAAACCGAAGAAGAATTTAACTGGTGTATTGAGCAAACCATTTTAAAAACCACGGGTTCGTCTGAAACCTGGGACGCCAACATTATTTTGGATGACGGCGGCGATTTAACCGCTATGGTTCACGAAAAATACCCACAAATGCTTGATAGCATTCACGGTATTTCTGAAGAAACCACCACCGGTGTTCACCGTCTTTTAGAAATGATGGAAAAAGGCGAATTAAAAGTGCCAGCCATCAACGTGAACGACTCGGTAACTAAATCAAAAAACGACAACAAATACGGCTGTCGTCATTCATTAAACGATGCCATCAAGCGCGGTACCGATCACTTGCTATCGGGTAAAAAAGCGTTGGTTATTGGTTACGGTGACGTTGGTAAGGGTTCTGCTGCATCTTTACGTCAGGAAGGCATGATTGTGAAGGTGACCGAGGTTGATCCCATTTGCGCTATGCAAGCGTGTATGGATGGTTATGAGGTTGTTTCACCGTACATCGACGGTGTGAACACAGGTAACATCGACTGCATCAATACCACATTATTAGCCAATACAGATCTAGTAGTTACTACTACCGGCAACGTTAATGTGTGCGACAAAAACATGTTACAAGCGCTTAAAAGCGGTGCTGTTGTTTGTAATATTGGTCACTTCGATAACGAAATCGATACGGCGTTTATGCGTAAAAACTGGGAGTGGGATGAAGTTAAACCACAGGTTCATAAAATTATTCGCAACAGCGAAACCAACGATCATTTGATTTTATTATCTGAAGGTCGTTTGGTGAACTTGGGTAATGCTACCGGTCACCCTTCACGCATTATGGACGGTTCTTTTGCTAACCAAGTATTGGCGCAAATGTATTTGTATGAAGCAAAATTTGCAGATCTTCCTGCGGCTGAAAAAGCAGAAAACATTTACGTTAAAGTTTTACCGAAAAAACTCGACGAAGAAGTTGCCGCCGATATGGTTAAGGGTTTTGGTGGTGTGATTACTCGCATGACCCAAACCCAGGCCGACTACATTCATGTAAATATTGACGGCCCATACAAACCAGAATCGTACAAATACTAAAAAAACTTGGCTTTCAATAACTGTATAAACCTCTGATTAACTCATCCATGACTTAATCAGAGGCCCTAATGCATCATTCTTGTTAATTTATGAACATAATGATTTTAAAGTTAGCAGAAAGCAGTTTTTTGTTTTTTTGCAATGAATAACTAAGCACAATAACTACGCACAACAACGCAGAATTTTTTAATTCTGTCTGCCAGCAGGCGAGAGATCATGGACAATAAATTCCGTTTAAGCTTTGAGTTTTTTCCTCCAAAATCTGGAAATGGCAAAGATAAATTAGTTGAAGTAAAAAACCAGTTAGCCCGTTACAACCCAGAGTTTTTTTCAGTTACTTACGGAGCTGGCGGTTCTACTCGCGACAACACTAAAGACATCGTCTGTGAATTTGTTAGCCATGGTCACGCTACCGCACCACATTTATCGTTTGGTGGTGACACCGAAGATACCATTGCTGCGTTGTTACAAGAATACAAAGATGCCGGTGTGAAGCGTATTGTCGCTTTGCGCGGTGACATGCCTTCGGGTATGGGTGGTGCGCATCAAATGGTTTACGCCAATGAACTTGTGACGTTTATTCGTGAAAAATTCGGCGATCATTTTCATTTAGAAGTTGCTGCCTATCCAGAGATTCATCCCGAAGCCACCAGCTACGATGCCGACATTCGTTATCTAAAGGGTAAATTCGACGCCGGCGCAAACAGCGCCATTACCCAGTATTTCTTTAATCCAGACGCGTATTTTTATTTTATCGACCAATGTCAGCGCGCCGGAATTGATAAGCCGATTTATCCGGGCATTATGCCAATCACCAACTTTGTTAAGCTGGCTCGTTTTAGCGATAGTTGTGGTGCTGAAATTCCACGTTGGATTCGTAAAAAATTGCAGTCCTACGGTGACGATATTTTTAGTATTAAATCGTTTGGTATCGATTTAATTTCTGATTTGTGTGAAACCCTGCTCGATAACGAAGCTCCGGGCCTGCATTTTTACACCATGAACTCAACCGAACCAACCACGGCTATTCTTAACAACCTAGGTCTCGACTGCGACTGATTGATTCTGCCAAATGCGTGTACCTAGAGTTTACATCGAGCCCAATCAAGCCAACCTGTCTGCGGCTTCAAATTCTTCCTTGAATTTAGAAGGGCAGACAGCCCATTATTTATTGAAAGTTTTACGGCTTTCGGTGGGCCGTGAAATTGTCTTATTCGATGGCCAAGGGACTGAAGCGCAAGCGATAATCAGTTCTGCACAAAAAAACACGCTCACAGTTACTGTTGAACAAGTAGAACGTATTTCTAAAGAATCATCGCTATACACTCATTTGGGTATAGGCGTGTCTCGCGGTGAACGGTTTGACTGGGTTTTACAAAAAGCTACCGAGCTTGGTATTAATGAAATAACACCGCTATTAACCGAACGTGTTGAAGTAAAAATAAAGCCCGACAGAGCCGATAAAAAATACTCGCACTGGCAGCAAATTATTATTAGCGCCTGTGAACAGTGCCAACGAAATACACTGCCCATTCTTCACGATCCCCTGCCTATCGAAAAATGGCTTGAATCCAATAACAGCGCTCGAAAATTTGTCCTCGATCATCGCGGCGCCGCTGCGGATTTAAGTGCACAAAAACCGGAAAGTCTTTCGTTATTGGTTGGCCCAGAAGGCGGATTGAGTGAATCGGAAATTGCACTGGCTATTGAGCATAATTTCCAATCAATGCAATTAGGCCCGCGAGTATTGAGAACCGAAACCGCGCCTATTGCAGCATTGAGCGTGCTGCAATATTGCTGGGGCGATTTTGGTTAAATTAAGAAGGAAAACCATCGAATTTTTTGGCTTGAAAAGATTCGTCGTGCCACGCCATTCTTTCTTGCCAAAAAATATTATCTTGCGGCTTCAGAGTTGGCTGCTCATCGAGACAACCTACTGGAACGATCAGGTGTTTTCCGTCAACGGTTGTAAACGGTAAACCGCTACCGCACTCGGTGCAAAACACCGTTGTGAATTGCCTGCCGGGATAATCGAATCGTTTTATTTTATCTTCACCGCTCAACCAACGAAGGTTATCGGGGCGCGTAAATGCGTTGGCGGCATTCGATGAGCCACTGATTTTTTGGCACTGAGTACAGTGACAAAGATGAAAATCGTAAAAATCGTCTTCAAGTTCGAAGGTAACGGCTGAACAAAGACAACTACCTTTTAGCGTTTTCAAAGCTAAAACTCCTGCGCTCGTTAACTTTTTGCGATTCTTAGAATGGCCGAAATCGCGCCTACGGATTGTTAAATATCTAAGCTTAAATACGCTTTTTCAATACGCTCTAGATCGGGAATAACGGCTTCTTCGGCAGCGATTTTAACTCTCATAAGTTCATAGGGATGCGCCGGATCTTTGCCATCGTCCACAATCAGCTCATTTTCAACCTGTGCCAAACGCGGAATACCCTGTGAAACCAACGCGATAAAATTTAGGTGCTCGCTTTGACCTGTGGTGTTGAGAATGGCAACACGCGCACGAGTAGTTACACCGGGATTAGGTTGCCCGTTCATCACTTCATAAGAAACTAACGGCACCGGGATGTTGCGCCAGTAAAACTCTCCCAAATACCAGTTGGGACCAACGTCACCATGGAAGGGCATTTCATAGGGAACCATTTCTGCGACAGATACTGTCGGTAACAGCAGGTTATATTCCGCCAACGGTACTAATAAGCATGGCAGAACATCGACATTGTCGTAGCTGATTAACTCAACGTCGTTCATTTGGGCTTCTCAAGGTTTTCAAATGTACCAGCATCACACTGGATGAGTTGGCGCTATTTACGCTGTAATTAGCAAACGCAAATTAACCGTAGCTCAAGAATAAAGGATCGCATCAATAATTTGTAGAGCGAGAGTGTTAAGGATTACTCAGCGACCGCACAATTGTGAAAACTCGATGCACTCAAGTGTTTGGCTAGATTTTCAGGTGTGTCCACCGTACCGGTGATTTGTGCATCAATAACACTACTGGGCATCGAAGAAACAATACAAGACTCCGGCGATTGTGCCCAAACTTTTCCACCTAAGCTTTTGTAGAGACGTGCACCACTGGCTCCGTCGTCGCCCATACCAGAAAAGACGATACACCCGCCTTGATAACCACAGCCTTTGCCAAACGATAGTAGCGATGCATTTATCGACGGCTGGAATTCACCTTGCCACGGATCATCGTCTAAAAATACGACGCCACCTGGCAGAATTCTGACCTGGCAATGGGTTGGAATAATGGTGATTGATTTAGGTCGCAGAACTTCACCACTAGCGGCTATTTTGGCACTGTACCCGTGCACACCATCGAGCATGGTGACTAGGTTAGATTCAAATCCAACGTCTATGTGCTGGGCATACAAAAAGGCAAAATCACTGTTGGGCAATAGATTTTGTACAAACGCCTTCACGGCTTCTGGGCCGCCGGTAGATGCCGCCAGAAACCAAGTTTTCTCAGGATTCATGCGGAAGTGTTGTGCGTGGGCGCGAATTTCTAGCAGTTTTTCGACAATTTTTAATTCGATTTCTGCCAGTAAAAACTGCGCTCCACTCGGCAGGTGCTCATCAAGAAACAGCGTGGGAATATCAAGCTCGTGACTCTGCGCGATAGCGACCTCTAAACGCTCGCTAATTCCGCCGGAGATATCGATCAAACACAAGTCGCATTGATCGAGCCCTTGGATAACCGTGACGTCCCCGTTAGTCAGCGCGTCGCCCTGTGAAGCTAGGGCAACATTTGCAGCCCGCTTAGGGAAGATGGGTGTCACTACGCGTTCCTGCCCGAGCGGGAACGCCTTAAAGCCGCGTCTTTGTAAAATACTGGTCAGTAGATTACGGTGGTTGTTCAAATCACTTAAGACGGCGACTTTGGCCTTCGAATCAACCAAAACAGTTAATCCTGTATTTGGGCCTGCCCTGTTAACAAGTTGATGTGATACAGCAAATCATCTTCTTGATATGGCTTGCCAAGGTAATGATTTACGCCCAGTTCATATGCGCGCTCTCGGTGCTTAGAGCCTGTACGAGAGGTAATCATGATGATGGGCAGGTCTTTCAAATGGCTCGTGGATCGCACATTTTTAGCAACCTCAAAGCCATCCATCCGTGGCATTTCAATATCAAGCAGCATGACATCGGGAACGCGATCTTGAAGCTGACGTATTGCATCGACGCCATCTTTTGCGGTCATCACGTCAAAGCCTTCACGCTCTAAGAAGCGGCTTGTTACTTTGCGCACGGTCACAGAATCATCCACGATTATGACGGTGCGAACAATGTCTTCTTTTTCAGGTAGATTTGTTCCAGATTTGTGCTCTGCGTTGGCTTCAATCATGTAAGACTGAGCAACGAGACGTCGAACGAACGCCAACAAATCTAAAATCACAACCACCGAACCGTCACCCATTACGGTGGCGCCAGAAAGGCCGTCCACACCGTTAAATTGCGGTCCAAGGCTTTTCACCACAATCTCGCGGCTACCCATTAAGCCATCTACTTGCAGAGCTACCGAGTATTCTTGAGAACGAACCAACAATACCGGCAGCGGCAAGGCATGACCTTCGACTTGGTAGCGATGATTTTCATCCAAAAGATTACCAAGGTGCTTAACTTGATACTGCTGTCCGGCGTATTCGAAACGGGCATCAGGGGTGTTGTAATAATGCTCTAACTCGTAGGGACTGACGCGTACGATACCCTCGATGGTATTCAAAGGTACCGCGTAATAATCTTCGCCAATCACAACCATTAAGGCGCGGTTTACCGACAAGGTGAACGGTAAACGCATAATGAATTCACTGCCGCGACCTTCTTGCGAGTTAATGCTGACCGAACCACCCAACTGTTTGATTTCAGCGTTCACAACGTCCATACCGACGCCACGACCGGAAATTTGCGTGACTTTTTCTGCGGTGGAAAAGCCTGCATGCAAGATGAACTGCATGATGTCTTTGTCGGAAAGCTCGGCATCTTTGGTCATTAAGCCGCGTTCAATGGCTTTATCACGCACGCGTGCGATGTTGATGCCTCGACCATCGTCCGACAAACGTAAGATAACATCGCCGCCCTCTCGGCCAAGACCGAGACGAATCGTACCGACTTCATTTTTGCCGTTACTGACGCGCACCTCTGGCATTTCGATACCATGGTCAACGGCGTTTCGAAGCATGTGCTCAAGGGGTGCCACCATGCGTTCAAGCATGGTTCTGTCCAATTCACCTTCGATATTATCGAGTTCGAAGTTAACGCGCTTACCAAGTTCTGTTGAGATTTGGCGAACAATTCGACGAAGTCTTGGTACCAAGCGCGAGAAAGGTACCATTCGCGAACGCATCAAACCTTCTTGCAACTCGGTGTTAATACGCGACTGCTGCAACAGCAGGGTTTCGGTATCGCGTGTTTTGTTAGAAAGCGTGTCTTTTAAGTCGATTAAATCCGACGCTGATTCCATCAAGGAGCGCGACAACTGTTGCAACTGAGAATAGCGATCCATTTCCAACGGGTCGAAATCCTCGTGCGCTTCCATTTGCTCTTGGCGGAACAGAATCTGCGCTTCGGTTTCGATATCAAGTCTGCGTAACTGCTCTTGTAAACGATCGATGGTGAAATCCATTTCGTCGAGCGTGTAGCCGATCTCGTTGACCTGTTCTTCCATACGCGCACGAGAAATTGAAGTCTCACCGGCGAGGTTTACTAGCTCCTCTAAAAGCTCGGCGGCCACTTTTACAGATTCTTGTGCAGCACCGCGTTGTGCGATTTGCGCGCCCATTAGAGTTTGTACTGGCGGAGCCGTAAGGCGCTCGTTGCTGCGAATAGGTGTTAATGGCTGTTGCGGTGTCTCTTGTAGCGTTTTTCGCGGGGCAAAAGGAACGACATTAGAGATGGAATCTGAAGTAATTGTTTGAGCTTGTGATACGTGAATCGGCTCGGCCGATAGAGTAAGCTCGCCCTCAAGCGGTTCGTCATCAACCGATGTGTCATAGCTTTCATCTGCCTTGGGAAGCTCGGGCTCTACATCGGCAGACTCAACGGCTGCCGCGGGTGACGACGCCAACCCAGCGTTGGTATTGAGGTCGGATAAATCCAGTTCGCCAGCGATAAAGAGTTTTCTTAATCCAGCGACAGGTTGTTGCTGTAAATAGTTTTGCACCTTGTCAGATGACGTGTACAGCAACTCGTAATAAGCGTTTACCTTGTTGAAGAAACCATCGTCTAATTCACCGCGACCTTCTTTGATCAGGTAGGACTCAAATTCGTGAGCCGCTTCACCAAGACCCATGAGACCCGCCAAACGAGCACTTCCCTTAAAGGTATGCAGTAAACGTTTGAGCTTTTCGGAACAGTCTTCACGCGTCCAGTCTTCCATCCAGTCGTGAACGCTAACGTCAATCTCTTCAAGTAACTCAGAGGACTCTTCCGCAAAGATTTCAACAATGTCGTTATCCAGTTCTAAATCAGATAGGTGCTCGGCGGTTTCGAGAGGCTGTGCGGAGGCACCGCTGGATAATGGCTCAGAAGACCGAATGGAGGCAACTTCAGGCTCGTCATTAATTACCTGATTTACTTGCTCCGTGTTATTCAAATCATCAACGGTCAAATCGGCCAATTCTGAGGTTTCGTCAACCTCTATAGACGAATCTTCATCGAGCCCAATGGAATCCATGTCATCGTCGATAAGAGCATTGTCATCAATGACTTCAAGAGTCTCCCCTGCATCGAGATCGATGTTTTCGTATTCAGGCTCCGCAGCTTCGGCGTCAGTGAACGCCTCTGCTTCTACTTCAGAGAGAATTTCGTCTTCAAGATCTTCGTCGATAAATTCAAGATCATTACTCTCGGCGTACTGCTCGGAAACCAGAGATTCGTCTTTAAGCGGCGAGTCTAAAATTTCGCCGGTAGATTCGTCTTCAATTTCTAGAATCGGAATATCATCGATCAGTGTTTCGTCGTCTTCAAGCGCAAACTCTTCGTGAACTTCGGTGGTGTCGTCAACGAAGTTCTGCTCTGCGTCAATCAGTTCAACATCGTCATCTGGACTCAATAATGTTGGAATTTCTTCGTTGTGCGCTTGATCGACGATGTCTTGGTTTTCTTCAAGAATTACAACAAATTCGGACTCCGACTCAGCCTCGGTAAAGTCATGTATATCCTGAACCTGTTCGCCGGATACGTCTGCGGTAAGATAGAGATCGTCTTCGCTCTCTAAATCATCTGCGGACTCGACCAATTCAGAATCTTGGGCACTGGCATTCTCAGCCTGATCAGGCTCACTGGTAGTTTTCGGTGTAAAACCAACGGTAAACCAGCTTGCGTCGTCCAGCGACCCCACTCTAGACTCTGGTGCCGATGGAGATTCGGAATTGACTTGGTTAAGATCTGCTTCAACGTCTTCGTCGGTCTCATCAACCAATTCCACGTCAAAACTGGCTATGGGTTCTTCGCTAGATTCATAACCAACCGCCGATGCGGGTTGCTCTTCTGAGTCATCTAATTCCGACTCATCAACCAAGGTTAAATCGGAACTATCGAAGGTTTCTAATTCTGCAAGAACCTCGTCTTCTTCAAGGATTTCATCTTCAAGTACTTCGTCATCAGCATCGCTAGATTGAATCAAGCTTTGATCTGCACGCAGAGCGTTAGCCTTGGCTTCGTCTAACAGAAGCTCCATTTCGGCGCGAAGCTGCATCGATAACGGCGGAAGATTTTGACCAGCGGCAACCGAATCGATCATGTCTAGCAAGAAATCGTGGCCGCGATTAAGAACTTCGTAGAAGCGTGAAGTGCGATTTAAGGAGCCGTCTAAGGCAACATGGTAAAGACGCTCAAGCAAGCTGCTGAGCTGAGCCATGTCTGGGTAGTTGGCGCGTTTTGCGCCCTGAACCAACAGATGCAGCTCATTTAAGATGGCATGAACTTCGGCTTGAGAGATTTGATCTTGACGCCATTTTTCGAGGTATACATCTGCATCGAGTAGCAGATTCATCTCCTCGGCCATAAAGATTG
Organism: Sessilibacter sp. MAH3; assembly: GCF_054658275.1. Lineage (NCBI taxonomy): Bacteria > Pseudomonadati > Pseudomonadota > Gammaproteobacteria > Cellvibrionales > Cellvibrionaceae > Sessilibacter > Sessilibacter sp. MAH3. The sequence goes on from NZ_BAAGIE010000006.1 coordinate 36,832, forward strand.
ACAACAACTCCGGATCGACGGGTTTTGCCTGCTGAGATGCGTCTTGTTGGCGTACGATTGGACCAATGGTTTTGTCGCGCAGCTCGCTAACACGCGCTAAAAATTGGTCAAGCTTGGGGATATCCAGCGCTTCATTGTGACTGATTTGATCGAGTACTAAATGGATATAAGCAACGCCATCTTTAACTAGCGTTAGGATATCTTCATCAATGGCGAGTTGATAACTGCGCAGTTCTTTGACGAAACTTTCAAAAGGACCAACAAGTTGAGCAATCGGCCCAACCTCAGCCATGTGAGCACTGCCTTTTAAGGTATGCAGAGCTCTTTGCATAGGATCGCTGGGCGCCTCAAAGACAGGCGCCGCGTCATCCATCTCATCAATGTATTCTTGAATAACTTCTAAGTGGCCTTGAGCTTCGGCACTGAAGATTTCCCAGAGAAGAGTCTCATCGTCGTCATCAACTTCAGGTTCTGATGTTTCTATCAGGTTCTCATCATTGATGGCTAAAACGGATTCAGATTCTGGATGAGACTGATCAAATTCAGCACCTAAATCAACGTTCTCTTGGTGTGACGAAGGATCTAACGCCAAACCCGGACTGACGGTTTTTTTTTGTGATTTTTCTTCTGCAGGATTCAACAGAGCTTCAGGCTCAGAGCCTGAAGCAATTTCATCCGCCCAACTCATGTACTGACGGCATAACTCAGGTTGAGGGTTGGGGCGATTTTTACTGAAGCTTTCGATTAAGCTCGGCAATAGTGCTAAAACACGGTTGATCAGTTCAACCTGCATAACGTCGGGCTTGATGGTTTTATCCAACACGCGGTTAAGCATGTTTTCAATGGCCCAAGCTAATTCGCCAATATCGCTGGCGCCAACCATACGACCACTGCCTTTTAAGGTGTGGAAACCACGGCGGAATTCGATTAAGGCTTCGCTGTCGTTAAAATCCTGAGACCAACGAGGGAAGTATTCTGCGATGGTTTCTTTAACTTCTTCGGCTTCTTCGATAAAGATTTCGATAATTTCATCATCGATTAAATCTTCTTCGTCGCGGGCGACAGGTTCTGAGTCGGCCTCAACCGTTGCGGGAGTTGCAGGCTCATTTGAGACAAGCTGGTCTTCGTCTACGAGGTCTTGTTCTGCTTCATGTTCTGAATCAGCTTTGGTCTCGATAGTTTCTTCGCTTTCTTGAGGCGATGTGTATTCACCGGAAAGCATTTTTCGCCAAGGATCTTCAAACGCAGCAACCGCAGGCGCCTCTTCTTTTGCGGCCTCATCAATGTCGATTGCTGAAGGCTCCGCGTGAGTATCCGCCGCCTTATCAGCCATTTTATTTTTCTGGCTACCGGAGTTTGTCGTTAAAGACAGATCGATACCTAAATTACGAACGCTGTCTTCAGCAACGGCCAACAGCATTTCATCGTCGTTTTGGCCATCTTTGGAGCTTAGGTGCTCAAGGTAATATTCAATACTGGCGATAGCATCTGCCAAGGTGTCTAAAACTCGCCATTCGGGCGATTGGTTACCAACAAGCAGTTCTTTCTCAATGAATTCTGCACATCCACCCAAAACCTGCGCTGCACGCGACAGAGGTACCATTTCCAAACCGCCACGAATTTCGCGCAGTAGTTTCGGTACGCCTTCAAGGTGTTTTTGATCCCACTGACTGGCAATGTACTCAATAATGCAGTCTTTTGTTTGCTCCAGACCATTGCGCGACTCGGCCAAGACAACATCTTGCGCAAGAGTTAATTGCTGGGCTTTTTGTTGATCAATGTCGTTACGGGCAAGTTTTACACCGCGAGTTAACGCATCCAATCGACTTTCGATATCGATCATTTCAGATGCGAGATTAAACAACTGCTGCTCGCTATATTCTCCGGTCCCCAGAATGGATTCCATGACCGAAACTTGGGCAAGCATTTGTTTACGAATATCGCCAACACCCAATATGGCCAAGGTGTCGGCAACTCGCTGCGCGATTGGGAAAGATTCTTTAACAACGTCCAACACCGTGTCTGATGTTAAACAGTCGTCGAGATTAAACTTGATGGTACGCAGTTCTTCTTTTAACGCTGCAACCACCGAGCGAATTGCTGCGGTATCGGGTGCTGACTGTAGGTTAACCGGCGTGTCGCTGTCGGAATTTAAGAAACCACCGAGCTTATACTTTTCGCGGATTTTGCTGACAAAACGGCCGTGCTGAGTGGAAATAGCCACATAAAACAATAAGTTTTTAAGCAGCTCTTCATCGCATTTGCGATCCAATCCAGCAACGCCGTAATGAAGAAGAATTTTAAATTGGCGATTTAATTGACGTAAAAGAAGTTTTACCGAGGCGGTAAGCTCCAGTCCACCTTCTTCGAGAGCTTCAACCAGCGCTAAGCTGATTTCCCAGAGGGGTTGATTGGCCGTACCGGATGTTAATTTATATTGCCGAGCTAAAACTTTATTCAGGTAAACAATATTTTCATTAACTTTTACGCCGCGAATAATTGCCGCCGCAGCAAATTGATACATTTGTTGCAGCTTTTTTAAGACCGACAAAAATTGCGACGGATGAATACTGGCTTCGATACGCTTATTGTTAAATTGCGTTGCCGGTTTTAAATCGGGATTAAACAATCTCGATTCAGATAACAAGCTTTCGCCACGGACAGCGCGCAAATCGTTCAGCAATGGCAAAATCATTGCCGGCTGATCGTCGCGGTGAGTTTTGATGTAGTCGAGGTATTTGGGCAGCTGAACGATGCCGCGCATCAATGCTTCTTGAGCGTCTACCACATACTGAGCTTTTTCATCACACAGGGCTTGTGCGAGATGCTCTAACTCTTCGGCAAGTAATGCCGCACCGTAAAACTCCACCATTTGCAAGGAGCCATGCACTTGGTGAATGTGGCCGAGACAGAAACGAATCTTAGATTTATCGTTGGGATCGTTAGCCCAATCTTCGAGGGCATCACGCGCATGAGAGAGGGTCTCGTCAATCTCCTGGGTAACCCAGTCAAGAGCAGCAAAATTTCGATTCTCTCCCATTTCGGAAGTCTTCCTCTTTACTTGGAGTGCCGACAGTTCTCTTGATCAGCACCTGTAAATTCTGTTCTTGTTTAAGGCATTTCGGATAAACCGAGCCTGTGATTTACAATCTATTTCTAAATTCGCTGATACGCTTGAACACCTTGTGCTGGAATCGGGGTGAGATTTTCATCTCGCCATCCCACGATTTCCCCGGCGCCGACAATCAACAAACCTTTTGGTTTTAAGCGCTCTATGAGCTTGGTTAAAATCTCTTTGCGACGCCAGCGACGAAAATACACCAACAGGTTTTGGCAATAAATCACGTCCATCGGTAATCTCGGCATTTTATCGAGTTCACAGATGTTGCCGCGTACAAAATTCACCCGAGCGGCAATTTCCGGTCGAACTTTGTATTTTTCTTCACCAGCGATCACATCAAAGTAGCGTTTTTTTTCCTCATCACTGAGGTTTAACAATCGGCTTTTTCCGTACACAGCATTGCGAGCATGGGCCAACGCAGAGGCGCTGATATCGGTACCCAGTACCGAAAAATAACGCTTTTCAACCGCCAATCGGAAACAATCAAAAATAACGGCAGCAAGGCCATAGGCCTCTTCACCGGTGGAGCAACCTAAACTCCAAACATCAAAACTTTCCTGTGCAGGAGCCGAATTAAGATGCTTAAAGGCTTTATTTTTAACCAAGCTTATGGATTCGCGACTGCGAAAAAAGTGGGTTTCTTTTACGAGCAGCCTTTCCATTATGGCTGCCCATTCCATTAAATCTTTTGACACGCGCTGGTAATACTCGCCGACATCGACGGTATTCAGCTCTCGCATACGCATTGTAATTTGCGTCTTTAAGTGCCCATCTTGAATTTCGCCGAGTTGGACGCCTGTTTTTTGCTCTAAGAGCTCAGACCAAAGGCGAACATGCTCTTCCGTAAACAGAACCGGAGGCATGGATTTCCATGTCGACAAGGCTATTTCTCAAGCAATTAAACAATAACGCCCGGTTTTTTCTTTCCATTCGAGCGAAGACTGTCGGTATCATCTTCAACACTGAGATGAATGTCGCCATCAAATTCGTTGTCCAAATCGACAGCGTCATCCAATGTGGCTACATAGCCGTGTTGTCCTGAATTACCAAAACCAGATACGGTCTCGGTCATAACGGGAAGATCATCTTCGTCAATAACATGATGAGCACCGGTTTCATTTAGACCGCCTTCGGGTAAGGTGAAACCAGCAACCGATTCACGAAGTTCCATCGCCATCGACGCCAGTGTTCCGATACTGCCCGCAGTAGCGCTAGTACCTGATGCAGTTTGCGAGGTAATTTCCTGAATAACGTTCATCGTATTAGAGATATGGCCAGCAGAAGAGGCTTGCTGACGAGCGGCGTTAGAAATGTTCTGGATCAGATCAGCAAGGGTAGTCGATACGTTTTCAATCTCTTCCAGTGCAACACCCGCATCTTGTGCAAGTCTGGCACCTCGTACCACCTCGGCGGTAGTTTGTTCCATCGAGATTACGGCTTCGTTGGTATCGTTCTGAATGGTTTTAACCAGCGCCTCAATCTGCTTGGTTGCCGCCGCAGAACGTTCCGCAAGACGCTGTACCTCATCCGCTACCACGGCGAAGCCTCGACCGGCGTCACCCGCCATCGATGCCTGAATAGCAGCGTTAAGTGCAAGAATGTTGGTTTGGTCGGCAATGTCGTTAATCAACGATACGATATCACCAATCTCTTGTGACGATTCACCCAGACGCTTAATACGTTTAGAAGTATCTTGGATCTGCTCACGAATGGTATCCATCCCGTGGATGGTGTTTTGTACGACCTTAGCACCGTTGTTTGCAATCGATACCGCTCGCTCCGCAACCGATGCTGATTCGGCGGCGTTTGCAGATACCTGGTCAATGGTCACAGCCATCTCATTTACCGCGGCAGATGCTCCGGCAATTTCTTGCGCCTGATGCTCTGCTGCCTCGGCGAGGTGTAGTGCTGTTTGCTGAGTATCCTGAGATGCCGATGCAACACCTGCCGATGTTTCGTTAATTCGTGATACCAGTACACGCAACTGGTCGATGGTGTAGTTAATAGAGTCGGCAATCGCACCGGTAAAGTCTTCGGTTACGGTTGCGGTTGTGGTTAAGTCACCGTCTGCAAGGTCGGCCAGTTCGTCAAGAAGACGCAAAATCGCGTTTTGGTTACGTTCGTTGGTTTCAGCAGTTGCGCGTAGACGTTTACGTGTTGCGCCCAATAACTGCAATGCAATGGCGATCAAACAGATACCAGCCAAGCCAGCTAAGATTGCAATGGTAATAGTGTTGAAGGTACGTGTGCTGGATAGGTTTTGTAAGTCAGCACTCAAACCGTTTAACGATTCTAGAAGTTCAGGAGAGTCGTTTAAGATGGCTTCTGATGATTGGCGCGCAGCAAATAGAGAAGGAGAGGCTTCGAAAATCTCACGAACGGAAGAGTTTACGAATTCGAATAACTCCGAAATTTCACTCAAGCTTGTTACGGCGTCGCTGTCGGTAATTCTGGAAATTCCCATCGGCGCGTCACCTTCACGCATACCGTTAAGAACCTTACCGAACAAGTTCGCATCTAGGTTGAACTGGTCAGCGGCTTCGGAAGCATCTCCGCCACCACGAAGCATTTTATCCACGTTACGACCAATACGTTCCGCACGCCAAGACTGAGTTTGTGCCACTGAAACCTGCTCACCGGGAGAGTTATTTTCAAGCAAGATTTCAACGATGCTGTTATGTTCAGCCTGCAACTCAGGAAGAGATTCGTTAAGAGTGGTAGCAACGTCGTGAAGGAAGAGAATGGTGTCTTCGTTTTGAAGAATAACGCTGATGTTGTCTTGAATACGTTGGAAGATACTTTCGAAGTTTCGGAAGTCTTCTTGTACAGAAGAACGCAACTGAATGCCACTGGTCTTTAGTTCGGTCCAGTCGTTATTCATTGAGGTGATTACTTGTTGCAGTTCAGCAAACGACTCTTCGTCACCTTCTGTAGAGGCCCGAGATAAACCAGTAAGACGGTAAGACAGCGCTCGCAAGTCAGAAACGTTCTGCAAATACCCCTGATCTTTTTCGGAAGCCCGATAAATTTCCACCAAGCCGTAGATGATAAATCCTAACAAAAGAACCAAGGCCAAAATCAGCCCAGCCATAACGGGGCTCTTGCGGACAGAAACCAGTAGGTTGCTGGAATCACTTTTCATGCTAACGCTCTCCCGAACGATTCGTTTTCTGGGTTATTGCTTCCGTTTAAATAATCCTGATTGCTTTGCAAGTACTCACACAACGCCAATCGTTCAACTTTAACGAGTGTCTGCTTAGGTACAGCAAGCAGATTACAAAATAATTACATCAATACAAGGGGTATTTGAGTGGTTCAAATATCCGTACGCTAATTTTTAAGTATAGGAAACTCTGCTTAATTTCGTGTTTCCAGCGACATAAGAACATGCATCAATTTCAACAACAATACGTCATTGAAATTGATGAGTCGCATTTTTAATTTCTGCCAGCCGATTAGATCAAGAATAAGCTAATCAGTGGTTATTGTGTTTACTACATCACTGCAATGCGAATTCTATCGACTTACCAGCAGTTTTAATGTGACCCCAAATAAAAATAGGCCACTACAGCTTTGCCGCCGATAAGAAATCTGGGGTTTGTATCAAATTAACCATACTAAAAACAAACCACTTGCCCTTGTTAGTATCTAGGTAGTTACCTAATAACAACGGATTTAAGGTTTCTTCGTCAATAACGGCTTCTGGTTGGTAGTTTTCAGCCAAGAAATGTTGGATACCGTAGGAGTGATCTACGATTAAACCACAATAAAGTTCTTGGTTTTCCAGAATAAGAATTCGCTGACGCTTTACTGGACTGGTTAGTCGATAACCGAGGTAGGATGCTAAATCCATAAGAGGAAGCAGGCGACCACGTACGTTAGAAACACCTTTTACCCACGGCTTTACGCCCGGCAATTTAGTGTATGAAGGCACTTCCAAAACTTCTGAAACCTGCCCCATAGGCACAATAAAATTTTTGCCTAACAAACCGAAACCCAAACCGCTCCATTGCTGCTGGGTTTCTTCTTGGGCAGGCAAGTCGCGAGCAAATGACCGGCAGCGCGAGGCTAAACTGGCTAAAGCTCGAAACGCCGTATTTTGATCTGTCACCGACTCAACCTCTTTAACCGTAATTAGCCAGTGATGCTCGAAATAGTTTCGATAAGTTGTTTTTCATCGATAGGTTTGGTTAGGTAAGCTTTTGCGCCCTGACGTAACCCCCATACTCGATCAGTCTCTTGATCTTTTGTGGTAACAATAACCACTGGAATAGAAGATGTTTGGTCGTTTTTAGACAATTGTCGCGTTGCCTGAAAACCGTTTAATCCAGGCATCACGATGTCCATTAAGATAACGTCCGGCATATGTGATTTAGCTTCAATTACACCAGCTTCGCCATTGGGCGCTGTTAAAACCGAATAACCGTTTTTTTCCAACATTGTTGTAAGTTTATGTGTTTCTGTTGGTGAATCATCAACGATTAAAACAGTAGTCATGTTTCGCATCCTAAAAATATCAGAAGGGTCTAGAAAAGCAGTCAATATAAATGCTTACTTTAAAAATTGACACTTCAGCTAGAACTAAAATCAAATTCAACGGTTAGCTTTGTAGCACACTTCCAACTGGTCAGAGCTGATCGTCGACCAAAGTAGAGGTGCTTTTTGCCACCGATTCACACAAGCGCTTTTTATCAAACTCTACGCAAAGTATCAAAACACTGAGTAACAGCGTTTTGATAGGCAAACATTGCCGACCAATATTACGACAATGTTCTTAAAATACTGTTACTTACAAATAAAAGCTAATAATAGCTCTTAAGATATCACAGCGAGACCAATTCTTCACAGCATCAAGCACCGCTTAGCCTTCGAAAATAAGCTTCTTTTCGAATCTTTTCCTATTTAACGTGCGCTATATTAACGCGCTAATTAGGAATTACCTCGTAGAACCGGTTCGTTATTCACAAAAACTTTAAAAGAATTTAAATCAAAACATTTGGTTATGAATATTGTTATTAATGAACCCGTCGCAAGGCTCATTGATTTCTCAATCTTGTCTGCTTATTTTAGCACCTATAAAAAACAAGTAACGACCAAAAGCAAGCTATAGACCGATAGTACAAATTCACTCAATGTTTGTTTATGCAACCGTTTAGATGTACAGACAGAAACATCTGTTATACGCGAGAAAGCGAAGCATTCACAACCAAACCTAGAGTTTGGTTGTATATGCACGCTTATTAGAGGAGAAATTAAGAGGCTTTTGCAGGAACATGGGCTTCGATGGCGCCCAATAATTCTGCTTTACTAAAAGGTTTTGTCAGATATTGATCAGAACCAACAATTCGACCTTTCGCTTTGTCGAATAATCCGTCCTTACTGGAAAGCATAATAACGGGCGTAGATTTAAACTCGCTGTTATTTTTAATTAATGCACAGGTTTGATAACCATCTAGCCTAGGCATCATAATATCAACAAAAATTATATCAGGGCGGGTATCAGCAATTTTCGCCAGGGCATCAAAACCATCAGTTGCGGTGACTACATTGCAACCAACTTTTTGCAAGAGGGTCTCAGCAGTGCGCCGAATGGTTTTACTGTCATCAATTACCATGACTTTTAATCGTTCTAAATTCACATCCATAGCGTAACCTTGACAGTGAGTTCAATTACAAGTTAGTTCTTATAAAATCATTCAATTTGAAGAGTTTGCAAAACCAATAGTAATTAAGCACACGGTAAACTAAAAAGCTCTTCAAATAATATGGCGATCTCAATCTAAGAAGGGCTCGCCTTAAATCGACCGCCAGTTTTTACCACAGTTCTATTGGATTATCTATAAACCGCCATTATACGGCATATTTAAATAATACCGGGATGAGTAAAGTAATACCTCTGTAAAACCTTGGCCCAGATCACATAAAACTGATATCAATACGTATTATTGAAAAACGAGAATCTTAATTTATGACAAAAAAAATTGGCATCATAATGGACCCTATTGAGTCCATAGCTGTAAAGAAAGACACTACTCTTGCTTTAATGTTAGCTGCCCAAAAAGAAGGCTGGCAACTTTATTATATGGAACAGAAAAGTTTGTTTTTGGATCAAGGTCTCCCCAAAGCAATCGCCCACAAAATACAAGTGTTCATGGACATGCAAAAATGGTTCGAGAAATCAGAACCAGAAACCATTCAACTTGAGAGCCTAGACGCAATCTTAATGCGTAAAGACCCACCCTTTGATAACGAATACATATACAGCACTTATATTTTAGAAGCCGCCGAGAAATTAGGCACCTTAGTTGTGAACAAACCTCAATCGCTTCGCGACTGTAATGAGAAAATATTTGCGACTCAATTCCCGCAATGTTGTCCACCGGTTCTCGTCAGCAAGGATTACGGTTTATTGCGTAAATTTCATAGCGAGCACGGCGATGTAATCTTTAAGCCTTTAGATGGCATGGGCGGCAGCGGTATTTTCCGATTAAAGCCCGATGATCCAAACGTAGGAGTGATCTTAGAAACTCTGACCCAACACGGTCAGAATCTAATAATGGCGCAAAAATTTATTCCAGAAATCTCCAACGGTGATAAGCGCATCTTAGTGGTAAACGGGCAAGCGATTCCTTACTGTTTGGCGCGAATTCCAGCGCAAGGAGAAACCCGAGGCAACCTTGCAGCAGGTGGGACCGGCCGACCACAACCATTAACCGAACGCGATGAATGGATTGTTAGCCAAGTTGCACCAACACTGGTGGAAAAAGGTTTGTTATTTGTCGGCTTAGACGTTATTGGCGACTATTTAACAGAAATAAACGTCACCAGTCCGACTTGTGTTCGCGAAATTGATGCGGCCTATGAAACAGACATTGGCGGTAAGCTTATAACTGCAATCAAAGAAAAACTGTCATCCAAATAATTTCTGCCTGAAAACAGTATAGGAAACTCTGATTAACCAGAGTTTCTCGCGACACAAGGATGTGTCGCCAATTTCAAGAACGATAAGTGGTTGAAATTGTGAAGAAATTGGAAATCGCATTTTCAATTTCTGTCCTCTGATTAAATCATGGATGAGTTAATCAGAGGTTCCTATAAACAAAAGTGCCGCTCAACATTATGACGGTGCTTTTGTTTATCGCTCAACAACCAATGTACTCTCATTAACCAAGACAACAATTTCTCTAAAGCACAAGCTCCCCCAGAACATAAAGAGTTTCAACCAATCGGCTCATTCTGTTTTTATGGGTTTATTGGCGCAGTACTCAGATACGAATCCGGCAACTTCCTCAGTTGAGCGAATCCTTTTATACTCAATTGGTTAGCCAGACTCTTATCCTTATCTTCATTACAACTGAATCGAATTTTATCCATCCATGATTGCAGCTCAAACACAAGTACAACCGGTCGAAAGACTCACCTTCACCTTATTTGTTGCCGCGGCGATTCATGCGTTGATTATTTTTGGGCTTACCTTCGATATTGAAATTAACCCCAAAACGAGTAACACCCTCGACATTACATTGGTGACATCGAAATCAGACAAGGCGCCAGAAAAAGCCGACTTTATCGCTCAAAGTAACCAAGAGGGTAGCGGCACAGAAGACGTTGCCAAACCCATTACCACTGAACAACTGTCGGAGTTCAACGACACACAAATTAGAAGCGTTGAACAAGCGCGGACGAAAAACTCAGAGATTGCGATCAACCAAAAAACTGTGATCGTTTCTCAATCTGAAGCCAAAGATCGAGCAACCACCAAAAGTGAAGATCAAGAAACTGCATTAGAACAAACCTCAGGTGATGACTCTGAAATTCGCCAAGCCAGCGAAGAAATCGCTAGCCTAAAGGCTGAGCTTGACCGACAACGCGAAGCCTACGCTCGCAAACCTCGCATTCGTCGCCTAACCTCTGTGGCGGCCATAGCGTCAGCAGATGCGGAATATTTACAGCAGTGGAGTCAAAAGGTTGAGTTTGTTGGCAATCGAAACTTCCCGAAAGAAGCACTCAATGCCGGTATTCACGGTAAGCTTCGCTTACTGGCAGTTATTGACCATACCGGCAACCTAATTTCAGCCGAAGTATTGCAAAGCTCGGGTTATAAGGTTTTAGATGACGCAGCTATTCAAATTGTTCACCTGTCTGCGCCGTTTCCTAAATTTCCGAGCGCTATTAGAGAAGATGTAGACCAACTGGAAATTATCCGCACCTGGTATTTTGAAATTGATGGATTGTCTACCGGTTCTTAACAAAGATATTCTCTTGTGAACTTGTAAATAAGTTCGTCACGCCCAATAATCAAATCATGAATAAATTTTCCGACACCTCCGATTTAAGTACATTGAGTCTGGCGAATCATTTTTTGATTGCCATGCCAGGGCTTAATGATCCGAATTTCAGTCATTCCATCACCTATATTTGCGAACACAACAAAGACGGTGCCATGGGTCTGGTTTTAAACCATCCTTTACCCATGAAGTTGTCTGAAGTGTTTGAGCAAATGGGCTGTGAAGACAAGGGTATTTCTGGCGATTGCGAATTATTAGCCGGTGGCCCTGTTCAGCTCGAACGAGGTTTTGTACTGCATTCAACTGATAAAGAGTGGGACAACACTGCGCAAATTTCGGAAGAAATATTACTCACCGGCTCTAAAGATATTATTGAAGCCATCGCCGACGGTGAGGGCCCAGAAAAATATTTGGTATTTTTAGGTTATGCCGGATGGGAAGCAGGCCAACTCGAACAAGAAATTGCCGACAACGCTTGGTTAACCATACCCGCCGACAGCCGAGTGATTTTTGAAACAGAAACCTCTATGCGCTGGAAAGCGGCAGCGGAATGCATGGGCATTGATATCAATCTCATTTCGCAAACAGCCGGTCACGCCTAGATTCATTAACCAATCGTCGTGACAACTAAACCGTTACCCAAAACCGTGCTCGCCTTTGATTACGGACTTAAAAACATTGGCGTGGCCGTTGGCCAAACCGTGTCGTTTACCGGCCGAGAACTGTCTGCGCTAAAAGCGCAAGATGGCGTACCTAACTGGCATCTGGTCGAGCAACTGCTCAAAGAATGGCGGCCCGATTTGGTGGTGGTTGGCCATCCAGTAAACATGGACGGTACCGCTAGTGAGCTATCGCAACGAGCCAAAAAGTTTGCCAATCGAATCAACGGGCGATTTGGTCTGCCGACAGAATTAGTTGATGAACGGCTATCATCGAGAGAAGCAAAACAAGAAGCTCAAGAGCGAGGCCATAAAGGCAGTTATGGAGATAACCCCATCGACTCTATTGCCGCGCGAATAATTCTTGAGACTTGGTTGAACCAAGCCCAAGCTAAGCAGACGCACTAGTCAAACAAACACATTAAAAGAACGCTACTCAGGCTGCTGACAAAATCTCATCCCATTGAAATGCAGTCAGGCGCTGGGATGGAATTTCATCCCAATGACCGAAGTTTCCGCCGCGAAAATTTCGATAGATTCTTTAACTATGGGATTTATCAAAAAATCTGAAGAGCGCTATTAAGCGCTCTTTTTGCTATCTAAGACCAAATACTAAACTCAGAACAATTTCGAGCGATCACTATCGTCCGATTGCAAGCTCAATTCTTTCGCAGCGTTACCTAGGTAGTCGGCATCGGTTTCAGACGCCAACTTGATCATCAAGCGCAGATCGTTTGGCGAATCGGCGTGCGAAAGAGCGTCTTCATAGGTAATTTCACCGCGATCATAAAGTTCGAACAATGCCTGATCGAAGGTTTGCATACCCAACTCGTTGGATTTTTTCATCAACTCTTTCAATTCGGCCACTTCACCCTTGCGAATCAGATCCGACGCCAAAGGCGAGTTCAGCAGAACCTCCAAACACGCTCGTCGACCCTTTCCGTCCGGCGTTGGGATCAACTGCTGAGCAATAATCGCGCGAAGGTTTAGCGACAAATCCATCCACAATTGCGAATGACGATCGGCCGGGAAAAAGTGAATGATTCGATCCAGCGCCTGGTTCGCGTTGTTGGCGTGTAGAGTACACAAACAAAGGTGACCGGTTTCTGCGAAAGCAATAGCGTGCTCCATGGTTTCACGGGTACGCACCTCACCAATCAAAATAACATCGGGCGCCTGTCGCAAGGTATTTTTCAGCGCAATCTCAAAGGATTCTGTATCTAAACCCACCTCACGCTGGGTCACAATGCAACCTTGATGCTGATGAATGAACTCAATCGGGTCTTCAATAGAAATGATATGACCTTTTGAGTTGCGATTTCGGTGACCAATCATCGACGCTAAAGATGTGGATTTACCGGTTCCGGTCGCGCCCACAAAAATGATCAAGCCACGCTTGGTCATAGCCAACTCTTTAACAATGTCTGGCAGGCCAAGATCATCAATGCGCGGAATATTGGTTTCGATACGCCGCAACACCATACCGGCGAGGTTTCGCTGGTAAAACGCCGAGCAACGAAATCGCCCTATACCTCGGGCACTCACCGCAAAGTTAAGCTCTTTTTTCTCCAAAAATTCGGTGCGTTGTTTTTCGTTCATCACGCTCAACACGAGCTCGCGGGTTTTTTCCGGCGAAAGTGGCTGTGTTGTTACCGGAGTAACCTTGCCATGGAGCTTAACAGAAGGTGGAACACCAGCCGTGATAAAAAGGTCAGAAGCTCCTTTTTCAACCATAAGCGATAAGAGCCGGTCAAATTCCATAGTGATACTCCAAAAATTAATTCGTTATTAGAAGGCTTCGGGGGATTTTGCTTTTTCGCGAGCCACTTCACGCGAAATTACACGTCGCGCCACCAAATCTTGTAAACACTGATCCATGGTCTGCATGCCAATGGAACCACCGGTTTGAATAGCTGAGTACATCTGAGCAACCTTGTCTTCACGGATTAGGTTACGGATTGCCGGAGTACCACGCATAATTTCATGAGCTGCGACACGACCACCGCCAGCCTTCTTAAGCAAGGTTTGCGAGATAACCGCCTGTAAGGATTCCGACAACATCGAGCGCACCATGGCTTTTTCGTTGGCGGGGAATACATCAACCACTCGGTCAATGGTCTTCGCGGCGGAAGTCGTATGCAGTGTTCCGAACACCAAGTGCCCGGTTTCCGCGGCGGTAAGCGCCAAGCGAATGGTCTCTAAGTCACGCATCTCACCGACAAGAATAATGTCCGGATCTTCCCGAAGTGCCGAGCGCAGCGCTTCAGAGAAGCCATGCGTATCTCGGTGTACTTCGCGTTGATTCACCAAACATTTCTTAGATTCGTGCACGAATTCGATGGGGTCTTCGATGGTCAGAATGTGTTCATACTTGTTGTTATTGATGTAATCAATCATTGCGGCAAGCGTTGTTGACTTGCCTGAGCCGGTCGGCCCAGTAACCAGAACCAAACCGCGAGGCACCGCACAAATATCGCGAAACACCTGACCCATGCCCAACTCTTCCATCGTTAACACCTTCGAGGGAATGGTTCGAAATACCGCTCCGGCGCCGCGATTTTGGTTGAAAGCGTTCACACGAAAACGAGCAACACCTGGCACCTCAAAGGAGAAGTCATTTTCGAGAAACTCCTCGTAATCCTTGCGCTGCTTGTCGTTCATAATGTCGTATATCAAGGAGTGAACCTGCTTGTGCTCAAGCGGCGGCAAGTTAATGCGTCGCACATCGCCATCAACACGAATCATTGGCGGTAGACCCGCAGAAAGGTGTAAGTCGGAAGCGCCTTGTTTAGCACTGAAAGCAAGCAACTCTGTGATATCCATAAGAAACCTTGTGACGTTTAAATAATTTAACGAGCGTCCGCTGTAAACGAGAAGATAAGTAAGTTATACACGCAAAAGCGGCAGTCACCCTTTAAAACTGACATAATGTATTGAGTGTGTGACCTAAAAAAAGCGATTCAATAAGTATATGCACAACCTTCAACACAACCTAGATAAAGTACTAGACCGAATTCACAGCGCTTGCGATCAGTTTCAAAAGCCAGCCCCACAACTGCTTGCGGTGAGCAAAAAACGATCGGCCAGCGAGCTAAGAGAAGCTTTTTCGCTCGGTCTAAGATCTTTCGGTGAAAACTACCTTCAAGAAGCTCTTGAAAAACAATCCGAGCTTACCGATCTCAATATCGAGTGGCATTTCATCGGCCCTATTCAGTCGAACAAAACACGCGCCATCGCCGAACACTTTGATTGGGTGCACAGTGTTGACCGACTTAAAATCGCGCAACGCCTCGCAGAGCAATGTCCAGAGGGTAAGGTGATTCAGATTTGCGCGCAAATCAATGTCGATCAAGAAGCGACCAAATCCGGTTTGAGTTTCGAGGAACTGCCAGAATTTACAGAGCAGGTCTTAGGTTTGAAAAATCTGAGACTACGCGGGCTTATGGCCATTCCAGCACCTGCCGACAACTTTAACGCGCAAAAGGCATCTTTTTTAAAAATGGCTGAAGCTCTTCGCCAACTGCAACTGAAATTTCCACAAGCCAATCTAGACACCTTATCGATGGGCATGTCATCTGATTTGGAAGCCGCAATCGCGGCTGGTTCGACTATTGTGCGGGTTGGAACTGACATCTTTGGCCCAAGATAGATAGGCTAGACACCTAAATAATCCCAGTATGCTTTCGGGCAGAACTCAATTGTTAGAGAAAGAGAAGTAGTTGCACGTGAATACCCAAACCAACTCGACATCGCAATCCAATCAACTTAGCCATTTCCCCTCTACAGTTGCGTTCATAGGTGCAGGCAATATGGCCGGAGCAATGATCGGTGGATTACTGGCCAGAGGATTACCCAAAGAGCAATTAATCGCCACGGCAAGAACGCCTGAGCGTTGCGAAGCCTTATCGAAAGAATTTGGTATCGAGGCGACGTCTGACAATAAAGCTGCCGTTGAACAATCAGACATCGTACTTCTTGCGGTCAAACCCAACGCTATGAAAGAGGTTTGTCTCGAAATTGCACCACATTTAAAGGCTGATGCAGTAATCATCACTGTTGCGGTGGGAATTCCGATCAGCACCTACATTGGTTGGCTGGGTGAACACGCCATCATCCGCTGCATGCCCAATACACCATCATTAGTGCAGTTAGGTGCCATTGGTTTATACGCCAACGAACTCTGTAGCGAAACGCAAAAATCTTCGGCACAAAGTGTATTGTCTGCCATTGGCTTGTGCGTTTGGGTAGACACCGAAGAGCAGATTCACGCCGTTACGGCGGTATCGGGCAGTGGCCCTGCATACTTCTTCTTAATATTAGAAGCTATGATTGAAGAAGGTGTTCGCCAAGGTTTAAACGTTGAGGTCGCCAAACAACTGGCCATTCAGACCGCCCTTGGTGCAGCTACTCTGGCCGCACAAAGCCCAGATCAACCCGCCGAACTGCGCCGCAAAGTCACATCACCCAACGGCACAACCGAACAAGCTATTAAGCAGTTTGAAAGCGAAAATCTCCGTGCTATCTTTTCCCGAGCGATGACTGCTTGCTCGAACCGCTCCAAAGCCATGGGTGAAGAGCTAAAAGAACAGTAAAAATTAGACGCACCAATTAATTCATAAAACACGTTTCGTTCTGACAGGATAATTCAATGCAGGCCCTAACAAGCATCGCGACTCTGGTCATTCAAACCTTGGCCACGGTTTATCTTTCTTTCGTAGTTTTGCGGTTTCTACTACAGCTCGCCCGAGCCGATTTTTACAACCCCATCTCACAGTCGGTTGTTAAGATCACTAACCCGGTTTTAATGCCTTTAAGAAAAATTATTCCCGGATTCTTTGGGCTCGACATCGCCTGCATCGTGCTCGGTATTTTGGTGGGTTTTATTGCCATTGAATTAAATGTGCTGGCGGTATATCAGCATCTATTTAACCCTCTTATAGCACTGGCTTGGGCAGCAATTGGCTTACTGTCGTTTACCGTAACCATTATTTTTTGGAGCGTGATTGTTATGGTGATCGCAAGCTTCATCGCACCCGGTAGCTATCACCCAGCATTGCAGCTCATTAATCAGTTACTAGAACCTATTCGCGCCCCAATATATAAACTCATTCCGCCCATGGGTGGCTTCGATCTCAGTCCAATCTTCATTCTATTGTTTGTTAAAATCATCGATATTTTGTTGCAGAGTTTGGCGGGTCAGGTAGGTTTACTACCACAATTGGTGCCCGGTTATTGGTAACCAATCAACCTTACCAATTTACGCTGAGACCGATGTTTTTTTGGTCTCAGTGCGATAATGACTGACGCATCATTCATCATTCTATCTGCTTAAAGTTTATTCAGGCCTTAAAAATAACCTCAAAAATATTAAGCCCTAGCACACTGGCTAGATTTAGGCTTTAATATACTTTGTCTATCTTGTCCATAACCTAAAATCTGATTTCGCGAGACGCGGTTAACAAAAATATCCGCCAATAATCAGTAATAGAATGTTTTGAGACGTCAATCAAATTTAAATGTTTGTTAAGTTTCTGACTAATTAGGAACTTTGCTGTAAACAGTAAAACTAAACGATTCACATCAAATAGTGTGCGGTTATTCCCAAGATAGCCTGTTAGATATCACAGTTTTGGTGAGATTCACTCAACTTTTATCCAATTTTTGTCGCTATTATTCGGCATGCATGTCGCTTGAAACATTTATTGAGTAAAACTTGTACCGCTTATCTCGGATAAAACTCTTGATTTCATTGACACTTTAGAAACGATCCTTTGTTCAAAATATGAGTCTTTTTACCTTACAACGCCGACTAAATGATCTTGAACAACATCGAGTTGCTTTGATTAATAAGCTGCTTGCGTTCAAACACTGGTACGACAAGAGCGGACTTCACAGTGCTCAAGCCGATCAGATTATCGAATCAGCACTGGAGCAGTTGCGCCAGCATCACAGCTGCAGCTGTGTTTTGGTTGGCGAGTTTTCCCGCGGTAAAACCGAGCTCATTAACGCTTTGCTTTATTCACGTTACCAATGTCGAGTCATGCCTACTCGTCCGGGACGAACGACGCTATGCCCTACAGAGATTGGCTACAGCGCAGACCTGCCGAATAACAGCATTCAATTGTTGCCCATGTCGACGCGCAAAACCGGGTCGAGCGTAGGTGCTTATAAAAAAATCCCCAACAATTGGATCAACATCGCCTTTGACGTGAGCAATCCTGCGTCTTTGCAAGATGCTCTGGGTCGCATCGCCGAAAAACAATACGTCACCGAAGATCGAGCTCGCGAGCTTGGTTTTAACTGCTCTACCCTAAATCGCCACCCCCAAAATATTCAGCAGGTAGAGATTCCGGCTTGGCGCTATGCATTGGTCAATCTTGATCACCCACTGTTGGCGATGGGCTTAAAAATTATCGATACACCGGGACTTAATGCTCAGGGCGTTGAGCCAGAACTGACGATTTCATTGCTCAGTGAAGCTGACCTGCTCTTATTTACGTTATCAGCAGACGCGCCAGTGAGTGCAACCGATCGAGCTATTTGGCGCGATTACGTTAGCCAAGAAGACAACAGCAAAACCATGGTTCTGCTGAATAAGATCGATAGTTTGTGGGACGACCTTATCTCTGCGCCGTCGGAAGAAGCGTGTATTAACGGTGTGCGTACCGATACAGCATTGGCTTTGGGTTTAGCACTTCAACAAGTGATCCCAATCTCTGCCAAAAAGGCATTGCTTGCCAAGGCTCGCGACGACAAGGGTCTTCTTGAAAAAAGCCGCTTTGATCAGCTAGAAGCACAACTGACGACTGAGTTAATTGATAAACAAAAACTCTTACTTAAATTGCCCGCTATTGAAGATGCATTGGTGTTAATGCGTCAAACGCGCGATCAGCTACATACTCGCCTCTTAGATCAAGCTGAGATGCTGCAATCGGTACAACGAAGCGCCAACGACAACAGCACCGAAACGCTAACGCAGGTAAAAGAATCCATTAAAGATATGCACCGCAGCGTGCACCAAGCGTCTTTGATTCATCGCTCCCACGAGCGTTTGGTCAAACATCAATACGAATCGTTGTTAGCGGTATTTGATCAGAAGCAGATCGAAAAAATCTTTAATTACCTGCACGATGCCGCAGCCGATCCCGATGCGTTATTAAGCCCAGCCATGAAGGCTGCCTTTAAACAAGTTCAGTTTGGCTTGCAAAAACTTATCGCCGAAGCCGATCACGCCAACACACTCATCAGTGAGATATACAGCACGCCCGCAGAAACGGAATCTATGCCGTTAACATCTCGTAAGCTGGATTTGAGTAATCGTAGAGTCGCTCTGGCGCGCTTGAAACAACGTTATGAAAAGCACTTGCAAAGTGTGGAGCAAGGCCCACAAGACAAGGCGGTGGTGCGTTATTTTCTGCTAAATCTCTGTCACGAATTGCGCGCGTTTATCACCGAAACCATTCACCAAATTTCGATATGGCAGGCTCAGGCACTGACGCCGTTATCGTATCCTAATGAATGCCAAAAACAGCTTTTACAAGTTGAATTGCTGGCCTTGTCGCGACTTGGCAACCAACAAAAACCCAGCGATCAACAATTAATTGCTCTTAGGGCAGAACTCACCCTCAGCGAAGATCGTCTCTACACATTAAATCAGCTGATTGAAGCAACCGAAGCCCTAGAACCCGCCGCACAAAGCTCTGCGAAAGTGGTTCCGTTTCAATTTTCCCGCAAAAGCGCAGGGCAATAGCACTGTTTTTATACCTGCGCCGCACACAGCCCTAACCGATGTGGTGCATGTTTCCGAAAAGCTCATATAATACTAGGTTTAGGTGCATTCTTGACTCGAACGCACTCGTGAGCTTTTCAGGAGACTCCCCACCTCATGACCAAACCTTTACCCACAGACTCTGTGGGAATTGTGCAACCTAAACGCCATAGGTTTACCGAACCTCTCACCCTTGCCAGCGGCCAAACCCTTGAAGAATATGAACTGGTTTATGAAACCTACGGTGAATTAAACGCAGCCGCCAGCAATGCGATTCTTATTTGTCATGCCCTATCCGGCCACCATCACGCTGCTGGTTTTCACAGCAATGACGAGAAAAAGCCAGGTTGGTGGGACAACTATATTGGCCCCGGAAAACCCATAGATACCAGCCGCTTTTTTGTGGTGAGTCTCAATAATCTTGGCGGCTGCCATGGTTCAACCGGGCCAACCAGTATCAATCCCAAAACGGGCGAAGTGTGGGGGGCAGACTTTCCACGACTTAGGGTACGCGATTGGGTTCACAGTCAGGCAAAATTAGCAGACGTTTTAGGCATTGAATGCTGGGCCGCAGTGATTGGCGGCAGTCTTGGTGGCATGCAGGCCATGCGCTGGTCACTGGAATATCCAAACCGGTTGCGCCACTGCGTTGTTATTGCCTCGGCGATGAAGCTTTCCGCGCAAAATATCGCATTTAACGAGACCGCACGACAGGCAATTACGTCCGATCCAGACTTCAAAGACGGCCACTACTTAAAGCACAACACCTATCCCAAGCAAGGTTTGGCGGTAGCTCGTATGATCGGCCATATCACTTACTTATCTGGCGATGGTATGGGCGAGAAATTTGGGCGTGAGTTAAAAAGCGGCAACTTCGAGCTGGGCAATGAAGAGTTGGTTGAGTTTCAAATTGAAAGCTACCTGAAGTATCAAGGCGAACAATTCTCCGGAACCTTCGACGCTAACACTTACATTCTTATGACCCGGGCCTTGGATTACTTCGACTTGAGTCGTGAATATGAAAACGATCCAGCAAAGGCGTTTGCCGAAGCTCGCTGTAAGTATCTAGTCATCTCTTTTTCCAGCGATTGGCGCTTCTCGCCCGAACGCTCCCGAGAAATCGCCGATGCACTAATCGCGGCACAAAAACCCGTGGTGTACGCCGAAATCGAATCCAGCCATGGTCATGACGCCTTTTTGGTACCGAACGAGCGCTATCAGCAGGTATTTTCACGCTATTTAAAACGAATTGAGGTCTAAGCGATGAGAATTGATTTAGACATTATTGCCAACTGGGTCTCTCCCAACAGTCGTGTGCTCGATCTAGGATGCGGCGACGGTACGCTGCTCGCGCAACTGACCCAAGACAAATCCATCTTTGGATATGGCTTGGAAATCGACGAAGATCATATCAACCAATGTATCGATAAAGACGTAAACGTTATCGAACACGATCTTGATGAGCGCAGCCTGCAAAATTTTGCCGACGCCAGTTTTGATACGGTCATCATGACCCAAGCACTGCAAACCATGCGCTATCCAGATCTATTGCTCAACGAAATGTTACGCATTGGTAAAGAATGCATAGTGACATTTCCAAACTTTGGTCATTGGCGCGCGCGCTTATATTTGGCATTGCAAGGCAAGATGCCGGTTTCCGACTTTTTGCCCTATGAATGGTACAACACACCCAACATCCACTTTTGTACCTTCAAAGACTTTGAAATACTCTGCCGCCAAAAGAACATCAAAGTGCTTCATCGCCAAGTGGTAACCGATAACAGCATCGACCAATTTGGCTCGCAGGTTCTGCCCAATCTGTTTGGCGAAACCGCGATCTATCATTTGAGTTAGTCACGAGGACATTCATCATGTTAAACCGTCACACACATCGTACATTCTGGATTGCAGGGCTTGGCACTGCACTGCTCAGCTTGCTTATGGCATCGGCATCGAGCCAAGCGGCCGACGAACGCTCTGTGACAGAAGACGGTTACAAGATCGTCTACAGTGTGTTTCCCAGTGAGTTCATCAAACCCGATATCGCCGAGCAATACGGATTAATTCGTGGCGCCGATCGAGCACTGCTCAACGTAGTCGTCACCGTTGATGGCAAAGAAACCGAATCGCTGGGTATTCCCGCTTCGATCGAGGGTGAAGCATCCAACCTGCTTCAGCAGTCGCAAACTCTTGAATTTAAAACCATCAACGAAGGCAACACGGTCTACTACATAGCGCCGGTTCGACACCTCGACGAAGAAATCTACAATTTTTATTTGAAGGTCACACCCGAAGGCCACGACAAGGCAATTCGCGTTCAATTCAATAAAAAACTCTATAAATCTCAATAGTGAATATGCTTAAACTGCCTGAAAAGCTCGTCCTTGCCAGCACCAATGCTGGCAAGTTGAAAGAGTTATCTCTACTGCTGTCCCCGTTCAATGTAAACGTGTTAGCACAGTCGGAATTTAACATTGCCGACGCTGACGAAACCGGTCTGAGCTTTATCGAAAACGCTCTCATCAAAGCCCGTCATGCATCTAAAATTTCTGGCTTGGCCGCACTGGCCGACGATTCGGGCCTGTGTGTAGCTGCATTAAACGGCGCTCCCGGAATTCGATCGGCCAGATACAGCGGCGGTGGCGACTCTGAGAATAATCAAAAACTGCTTGCAGAATTGAGCGATGAAACTGATCGCAGCGCTCACTTTGTTTGCGCCTTGGCCTTGGTGACGCACTGGCAAGACCCAACACCAACGGTCGTTTGCGGCCAATGGCATGGTGAAATTTTACGTGCGCCACAAGGTGATTTTGGTTTTGGTTACGACCCGGTATTTTGGGTGCCAACGCACGGTTGCGCAGCCGCGCAGCTCAGCAAAGAACAAAAAAGTGCCATAAGCCATAGAGCCATCGCTTTGCAAAAATTACTGGCTGAACTTAAGGCGCAATAAGTACTGTGACTAAACTTGCCCTGCCTCCGTTGGCCCTGTACGTTCACATTCCTTGGTGTGTACGCAAATGCCCTTACTGCGACTTTAACTCCCACGCCGGTGGCAATGAGATTCCCGAGCAAGAATATCTTACTAAGCTTTTGGACGATTTAACTCTGGAGCGGCAATATGCTTACGGCCGAAAGATTTCGAGTATCTTTTTTGGCGGTGGCACACCGAGTTTATTCACTGCCAAAACCATCGGCACAATTATTGAGCAAGCCGAGCGTATGATTGGCTTCGACGACTCTATTGAGATTACCCTTGAGGCTAATCCGGGAACCGCAGAGCAGGCCAAATTCGCGGATTTTTTTCGCGCGGGCGTGAATCGCCTCTCGATTGGCATTCAATCATTTCAACCTGAGCATCTCATCAAACTCGGTCGCATTCATAACGATACCGACGCTCAGCGAGCCATCGAGATGGCAAAACAGGCGGGTTTTACGCGTCTTAATCTCGATTTAATGCATGGTTTATCGGGTCAAACCGTCGAGCAGGCACTTCGTGATATCGATATGGCAGCAAGCTTTGAGCCGGATCATCTGTCTTGGTACCAATTAACCATCGAAGCCAACACCG
Organism: Sessilibacter sp. MAH3; assembly: GCF_054658275.1. Taxonomy (NCBI): domain Bacteria; kingdom Pseudomonadati; phylum Pseudomonadota; class Gammaproteobacteria; order Cellvibrionales; family Cellvibrionaceae; genus Sessilibacter; species Sessilibacter sp. MAH3. Next base: position 60,236 of record NZ_BAAGIE010000006.1, read on the forward strand.
AGTTTTATTCCCGCCCACCACAACTACCCGAAGAAGATTGCCTCGCGGATATTCAAGAATTCGGCTTGGCTCGCTTGCAAGAACACGGCTACCAGCAATACGAGATCTCTGCCTACGCGAAAAGCCCGTCGAGCCGATCAAAGCACAATCTAAATTATTGGCAGTTTGGCGATTACCTTGCTATTGGCGCAGGCGCTCACGGCAAGATCACCCATACTGAACAAAATACTATTGAGCGCTACTGGAAAACGCGTCTTCCGGCAGACTATCTCAAAAAAGATTCTTTGCTCGGGTTTACCGCTAACCAAAAAATTGTGTCGAAAGACGAATTGCCCTTAGAGTTTTTTATGAATAGTTTACGTCTGGTCGAGGGTGTGGATGTCTCCTTATACCAAGACAGAACGGGACTCGACCTCAACAAACTGAATCTAACCGCGCCTATTAACAAGGGATTGATCGAAATTGTCGATCGTTCGGGTGCCGAGACCATAAAACCTACGGATCTGGGGCTTAAATATTTGAACAACACGTTGGATTACTTCTTGTAGGCCGCAGCTCCACCAGAACACCACGCACAATAATTTGGATCAAATCAGTACAAAAAAACCAAGCCCAAATTCGCCAGCAAAGCTGCTAAGATAATCGATGAAATGGATTGCACGGAAAACCGAGAAACTGTGATGTCATGATCGATCGGCAGAAATTTGTTCATAAATTCAAAAACTCGATTGCCTATCGATTGCTGTCGTTGGTCATTCTCATCACTACGGCTATCGCTCTTGCGGCCACCTTAATTAGCGTCTACATCGGCTACCAAAACGACCTCTCACTTCTTAACAAACGTATTGACCAAGTCAAAATCAGCCTGTTGCCAAGCATCACCAGTAGTCTTTGGTCCTTCGATGAAGAACAGCTGATCATCCAAGTTAATAGCCTACTGGATGTCGAAGATGTTATTCAGGCGAAAGTAGTGTGGACGGATTGGAATAAACAACAGCGCGAGATCGTCTCGGGAATCAGCCTACAGCAATTTAATGATTCCGATTTGCTGATAAAAACCTACGATTTGGTGTATCGAGAGAAAAATCTCACCGAACAAAGTCTGGGTCAGCTGCAAGTCACCGCAAGCTTAGCTCGGTTAAAACACAACCTTATTCAACGCACGGGCGTGACCGCATTATTCCAGGGGATTCAAACCTTTGTTATTGCGCTGCTGTTGTTACTGCTCATTCGTAAGCTGCTAACCCGGCACATGGAGTCTATCGCCGAGTTTGCAAAGCGCGTTAATTTAAATAACTTAGAATCACCGCTGAAACTCAATCGAGTTCACCACAAACATACCGATGAACTCGATAACATCGTCGAAGCCTTCAACACTATGCGCGAAACACTGCTGCAAGACATTGAACGCCGACAAATCATGGAAGAAAAACTGCGTCTAGAAACCTTAGAGAAAATCGAATCGCGCAAACAAAAAACCATCGCCGAAGCCGAAAACCGCGCAAAAAGCCATTTTTTAGCAACCATGAGCCACGAAATACGCACCCCAATGAACGGCGTGCTCGGCATGATTGAGCTGTTAAAAGACTCCCCATTAGATCGCGAACAAAAAAAGCAACTCGATGTTATTTATCGATCAGGCAACAGTTTATTAACCATCATCAATGACATTCTTGACTACTCTAAAATCGAAGCCAATAAACTTCACTTAGAGCATATTGAATTTTCATTAGAAGAAGTTATTAACGACTGCTTACAACTCTTCGCTCGCCAAGCCAGTCATAAAAATATTGAATTAATATCGCGAATTGCCCCGGATATTCCCAGCCATTATTTGGGCGATCCTACACGGATACGACAAATTCTGAATAATTTAATCAGCAATGCCTTAAAGTTTACCGAACGTGGCTACGTATTTTTGGATGTATCGCTGAAATCAAAACAACAACATGAATATGACATTCACTTTTCGGTAGAAGACTCGGGTACTGGTATTAACCTAGATCAAGCCAAATTATTGTTTGAACCCTTCCAGCAGGGTGACAATAGTACGACCCGAAAATACGGCGGCACCGGCTTAGGTTTAGCCATTTGCAAACATCTGGTCGAGATGATGAATGGCGACATTGCCGCCTGTATAAATCACCCCAGAGGCACACAAATAAAATTTCACATCCAATTAGACGTCAACCCCTTACTCCTCAAAAACCAAGTCTTTAATCCCGATGATTTATCAAAATGGAAAACTCAAAACTCCATCTTGTTTTTAGGCATTACCGATTTTTATCAAGAAATTATTACTCGAAAATTTGATTACTGGAAAAGTAACCGCAACTACTTCAGCCTAAATGATTTAAATGCTACAAATAATGTAGACGTTATTATTATCGATATTAATCGCTATTTAGAAAATAGTTTAGCCAAACCGTTCACTGAGCTAACCACTCAAGAACATTTTCAAAAATTGTTAAATTCGCTCAAACAATTTTCGCGAGCGCCAAAGCCAATACCGATCATTACCATTTCTTCGGTGAGTATTAGTCAGCCGCAGAAGAACCAATGGGTAAACGAAATCTTTTCGCAAATTGAACAAAGTACTTTTTTGTCGCTAGAAGCGCAGCTACCCAAGCCCTTGATGCTGAATCAGCTTGAGCATTCGTTATTTGATATTCTTTCTGGCAAACAAAGCTCATTTAAATCCAAGAATACGCCAAAGCCCGTCACCAAAACGTCAGAATTTATTTCCGGTTTAAAAGTCTTGGTCGCCGAAGATAATTCGGTGAATCAAATGGTTATAAAAGGTATGTTGAAAAAGCTAAAGGCGATTCCTACCGTTGTGGAAAATGGTCGACTTGCCGTTGACGCGGTAATAAATGCGCCAGTACCTTTTGACATGATCTTAATGGATTGTGAAATGCCTGAAATGGACGGCTTTCAAGCGGCGCGTTTGATTCGCGAATTTGAACGCGAAAATCAACGGGTCCCAATTACCATCATTGCATTGACGGCCCACGTTTTGGCCGAACACCAAACAGCCGTGTTTGCCTCGGGCATGAACTACTATCTGACCAAACCTATGTCGATGCAAAGTTTGTTGACGGCCATACATGAATTAGAGATTGAAACTTCAGAATCAAAAGCCTGAGTTGATTTGCAGTTAGCGAATATGGCCGTGTTCGCCAACTATTTTAGACAAGCCTCATAGTTCATCGGGAAAATTTCTCAACACGATTTATTGCTCGCGACAATATCAATAACCGTTTATTCTGACCTTAATATGTCATACGCATTGGCTAAACTTTTAATGTTCTTTAATCATTCAATGAATATGAAGAAATTGATTCTGCGAGTTTCAATTTTTCGAAAACTTCAATAAATTAGTGTTATCAAATTTGGCGTAACAGCTCGATTACCGATGTGGTTAACTTGAATCAGCCAAATACCTATGAAAACGAATTCCAGCAAATTGTTTAGCCAATTGCATTAGTGGCTAACGGCTCTTAGAAGATAGTCAACCCATGTCACAAGACCAAGCTAGTAAAAAAGATCCAGACACTCAGCCAATATCTTTAAATAATCCAGATTTCTACATCAATCGAGAAATCAGTCATCTGAAATTTAACCAGCGGGTTTTATTACAGGCTCTCGATTATGGTCATCCTCTGTTGGAGCGACTCAAATTTTTGCTTATTTTCAGCTCCAACTTGGATGAATTTTTCGAAATCCGAGTATCGGGACTATTCTCGCGTATCGATTTAGAACAAGAACGTGCTGGCCTTGACGGTTTACCGCCAGAAGAGGTGTTGCACAAAATTAGCGAAATGTGTCACCCACTGGTTGAACAGCAGTACAAAATTTTGAATGAACAACTTATCCCGGAGATGCAAAAAGAAAACATTCATTTTGTTCGCCGAGGTGATTGGTCTGATGCTCAAAAAGACTGGGTAAAAACCTTCTTCAAAGAAAACATCATCCCCGTTAGCAGTCCCATTGGACTCGATCCCGCACACCCGTTTCCGTTGCTGGTTAACAAGAGTTTGAACTTCATTGTCTCTCTTGAAGGCAAAGACGCCTTTGGTCGCGAAACCGGTTTAGCAATTGTGCCCGCGCCGAGATCTCTCGATCGCGTTATTCGCATACCGGATGAGCTGTGCGAAGGTGGCGACAACTTCGTGTTTTTATCGTCAATGATTCACGCCCATGTTGATTCGTTATTTCCGGGCATGACGGTTAAAGGCTGCTATCAATTTCGTATTACACGCAACGCCGATTTGGATGTGGATATGGAGGGTGTTGCCGACCTAGCCTTGGCGTTAAGAGGCGAATTGGCGTCACGTCGATTTGGTCGCGCCATTCGCCTTGAAGTGGCCGACGATTGCCCCGACGCGCTGATTGATATTTTGTTAGAAAAAACCAAGCTCGATCGCAGCAATCTTTATCAAGTGAACGGCCCAGTAAATCTAAAAAGACTGATGCGCATTCCAAGCTTAGTCAATCGCCCCGACCTGAGTTATCCGTCGTTTACACCGGGTATCCCCAAAGGTCTGCGCGACCGAAAAAGCATGTTTACTTCTATTGCCAAAAAAGATTATCTGCTCATGCATCCGTTTGAATCGTTCACACCGGTGATTGATCTCATTCGTCAGGCGGCCGTCGACCCTGATGTGTTAGCGATTAAACAAACGCTCTATCGAACCGGCGACAATTCTCCGATCGTACATGCGTTGCTAGAGGCAGCACGAAATGGAAAGGAAGTAACCGCTGTCGTTGAATTGCGAGCACGCTTCGATGAAGAAGAGAACCTTGCCCTTGCCGCTGAATTACAAGCTGCGGGCGTTGTTGTGGTTTATGGCGTGGTTGGCTACAAAACCCACTCAAAAATGATTTTAATCGTACGTCGCGAAGGTAAAAAATTGCGCCGTTATGTGCACTTGGGTACCGGTAACTACCACGTTGGCACTTCTCGTCTTTACACCGATTATTCACTTTTAACGGCCGACGAAGATATTTGTGCGGACGTTCACAAAGTTTTCCAACAATTAACCGGTATGGGCAAAATAGAGCGTATAAAGCGTGTACTAAATGCGCCATTTACGTTAAAAGCAGGATTAATTGAGCTGATCGAACAAGAAATCACGGCTGCTAATGCGGGTAATAAAGCCCGAATTATTATGAAAGCGAACGGTCTAACAGAGCCTGACATCATTCATGCCCTGTACCGCGCCAGCCAACACGGCGTTTCTATTGATTTGATCATTCGCGGCATGTGTTGTTTACGCCCAGGTATTCCAGGCGTGTCGGAAAACATTCGCGTAAAATCCATTGTCGGACGCTTTTTAGAGCATACTCGCACCTACTACTTTGCAAATGCACAACCTTCCATTTATTGTGGCTCGGCGGATTTGATGGAACGCAACCTCAACCGACGTGTTGAAGTTTGTTTTCCGATCCAATCATCCAGCTTGGCAAACCGTGTGCTATACGATTTGGAAGCCTATTTGGAAGACAAATCCCAAAGTTGGGTGTTAGGTAGTGATGGTGAATACACCCCTCAAACGAAGAGGGATTTAGACGATGGCGTGCAGAATCGCCTTTTACAGTCACTGAAGAATTAAACAAACATAAAATATGGACTGTGACTTAAAAAACTCCTAGCACAAGAACGATTAAGCGCTTGTCCTTGAGCCTTACAGTCCTTATCATCCCTGCCCTATTACCCTATCTAGCCAACGGGCAAACAGAATTAAACGGAGACAAGAACATGAGTGAAGCGATCCTACAGATCACTGACGACACTTTTGAAGAGCAAGTCCTAGGTGCAGAAGGTCCTGTTTTGGTGGACTTCTGGGCGACCTGGTGTGGTCCCTGTAAAATGATTGCACCCATTCTTGAAGAATTGGTGGGTGTATACGACGGTAAAGTGACCATCTGCAAAATGGACGTAGATGCGCACAAAGAAACCGCCTCTAAATTTAATATCCGTGGCATTCCAACGCTGATGATTTTCAAAAACGGAAATTTAGAAGCTACCAAAGTGGGTGCATTGTCTAAGCAACAGCTTATCGATTTTATCGACAGCGCGCTGTAATACGTAAGGGCGAAGCAGTGCAAACCGGCCGAAAATTCTTTTGATTACCAAAAATGTGATCAAAATTTTGAAGAAATTTAAAACACCGTTTTGCACTCGCCCGAACTTATCGCTATACTTGTTTTGTTTCTGCCCAGTCATACTCTTGCCTCAAGTTTGCAGGTCTGCACACTCCCCATAAATTCCGAGTGATGCCTTCGTCCTAGAAAGCCTTAATTTCCATTTGAATACTTTCTATCGACTCTGATTATTGATGTCCTCCAAACTTTTCCGAGATGTTTGCCATACTGAATGAGCACCGGGTATACAATTTAAAATTAACGACATAAAGACCAATTATGTTTATTGCATAACAATAAAATCACATGCAATAAACCCTTTTGGATTACGAAACATTTATTGGAACGACCGATTAATTTATCCGTTAATCAGTTGTTCCTTGTATTAAGGTCAAAGACATTAATACGCTATAACATTTGAAAATTTCAATTGATTTTTTTATATCAAAATCAATTGCGTAAATAAGAACAATTAGCCGTGTTTTAGTCGCTCGGTAACGCCAGTAAAACACTCAAATAAACGCTGAAAACCACGTAGCGTTAGGCATAAAAAATTATACCTCGCAAAAATACTGGTGTTTTATCGAAGCCATTCGCGTCAAGGATTTAATTGACTCAATTGATAATCTTAACGACCTAACGTTTATGAAAGAGCAACTCAAATTGCTTCGTTTTGTCGAATTTCCTAAGTTAATTTCTATGAATGCCGAAAATTAAAATACCTTTTATGCGATTCGCAAATTTTGAAACAATTTTTTATCAGAACAATTTTCACTAACCGGTTTATACAAACCAATCGTTAATCAATCCGTATCGAGAACTTGCTCGTACGGCGCCCACCCCTAAGACTTCAATTACCTATGAATTTAACAGACCTAAAAACGAAACCCATCGAGGAACTTATTAATATCGCAACAGAGATGGGCCTCGAAAACATGGCTCGGTCGCGAAAACAAGACATCATCTTCAACATTCTTAAGCGCCACGCAAAAGGCGGAGAAGATATTTATGGCGACGGTGTACTTGAAATCCTTCAAGATGGTTTCGGCTTTTTACGCTCCGCAGACAGCTCCTACCTTGCCGGTCCCGACGATATCTACGTTTCTCCTAGTCAAATCCGACGCTTTAACCTGCGCACAGGTGACACCATTGCAGGAAAGATTCGTCCTCCTAAAGACGGCGAGCGCTACTTTGCTCTGTTAAAAGTTAATGAGATTAACTTCGACAAACCGGAAAAACTGCGCAACAAAGTATTGTTTGAAAACCTAACACCCTTATTCCCAGATCAACGTTTAGTTTTAGAAGCCGGTAATGGCTCAACTGAAGATTTAACGGGTCGAATCATCGACTTGATTGCGCCGATTGGTAAAGGTCAACGTGGCTTGATTGTAGCGCCACCGAAAGCCGGTAAAACCATCATGATGCAGAACATCGCTCAGGCTATTACCCGTAACAACCCAGAATGCCATCTAATCGTTCTTCTTATCGATGAACGTCCTGAAGAAGTAACCGAAATGCAGCGCTCGGTGCGCGGCGAAGTGGTTGCCTCAACCTTCGACGAACCACCTTCACGCCACGTACAAGTTGCCGAAATGGTGATCGAAAAAGCCAAGCGCTTAACCGAACACAAAAAAGACGTTGTCATTCTTCTAGACTCGGTAACCCGTTTAGCACGTGCCTACAACACCGTTGTGCCTTCATCCGGTAAAGTATTGACCGGTGGTGTTGATGCCCACGCCCTTGAACGTCCTAAGCGTTTCTTCGGTGCTGCACGTAATATCGAAGAAGGCGGCAGCTTATCGATTGTTGCTACTGCGTTGATCGATACCGGCTCAAAAATGGACGAAGTTATCTTCGAAGAATTTAAAGGTACCGGTAACCAAGAATTACACCTTGATCGTAAAATCGCCGAAAAGCGCGTTTACCCAGCGATCAATGTACGCCGCTCAGGCACCCGTCGCGAAGACTTGTTGATGAAAGAAGACGAGCTACAACGCGTATGGATTTTGCGCAAACTTCTTCACGACATGGAAGATGTTGCCGCAACCGAATTCCTTGTGGATAAGTTGAAAAACTTCAAAACCAACGATGAATTCTTCTTATCGATGAAACGTAAGTAATCGAAGCATCAGACTAAACCGGTCGGCTCTCGGCCGGTTTTCACCACTTCTCATCTGCAAATCTTACTGAACGTCTAACAGCGCTCGCTGATACAATAGCAATACAAAACTCGTTTTGTTACGTACCTGACTTCCCAGCCATTCATTGCACGATAAGTATTCATGACCGATAAAGCCCTGAAATACAAAGACTTACGAGACTTCTTAGACCTGCTCGAAAAACGCGGCCTACTCAAACGCATCACTCACGCCATTGATCCCAATTTAGAAATGACCGAAATCGCCGATCGCACGCTGCGAGCCGGTGGCCCGGCGTTGTTATTCGAAAATCCCGTCGGCAGTGATATTCCAGTATTGGCCAACTTGTTTGGTACACCCGAACGTGTTGCTCTAGGAATGGGAGCAAAAGATGTCGAAGCTTTGCGCGAAGTGGGTAAGTTGCTGGCGTTTTTGAAAGAACCTGAACCGCCAAAAGGTTTGAAAGACGCCTGGAGCAAGATGCCGATCTTCAAGCAAGTGTTGAATATGGGCCCAAAAGAAGTCTCGCGGGCGCCTTGCCAAGAAATCAAACTCGAAGGCGATCAGGTCGATTTAACCAAGCTGCCCATCCAAACCTGCTGGCCGGGTGACGCGGCTCCCTTGGTAACTTGGCCTTTGGTTGTGACTCGTGGCACTCAAAGGGAACGACAAAATCTGGGTATTTATCGCATGCAATTGATTGGCAAAAACAAGCTGATCATGCGCTGGTTAAGCCATCGCGGTGGCGCACTCGATTTTCGTGATTGGCAAATAGAACATCCGGGTCAGCCATTCCCGGTGTCAGTCGCACTCGGCGCCGACCCAGCGACTATTTTAGGCGCAGTGACGCCCGCTCCCGATACGCTCAGCGAATACGCGTTTGCAGGTTTATTACGTGGCGATAAAACCGAAGTGGTGAAATGTATCGGTAATGATCTACAAGTACCGGCTTCTGCGGAATTTATTCTGGAAGGCCATATTGCCCCCGGCGAAATGGCCGACGAAGGCCCGTTTGGTGACCATACCGGTTACTACAACGAAGTCGATTCTTTTCCGGTGTTTACCGTAGACAGAATTACCCATCGCAAAAATCCGATTTATCACAGCACCTACACCGGTCGACCACCGGATGAACCTGCGGTGCTAGGCGTGGCACTTAACGAAGTGTTTATTCCGATTTTGCAAAAGCAATTCCCCGAGATTGTCGATTTTTATTTGCCGCCAGAAGGCTGCTCTTACCGACTCGCCGTTGTGACCATGAAAAAACAATATCCCGGCCATGCCAAGCGTGTGATGATGGGGGTTTGGTCGTTTTTGCGCCAATTTATGTACACGAAGTTTGTTATCGTCACCGATGACGACGTCAATGCTCGGGATTGGAATGATGTGATCTGGGCTATTACCACGCGAATGGACCCAGCGCGCGACACCACTCTTGTTGAAAACACCCCAATCGATTATTTGGATTTTGCCTCTCCGGTTTCGGGTCTCGGTTCAAAAATGGGAATGGATGCTACTCATAAATGGCCAGGGGAAACCAATCGCGAATGGGGCACCGCAATCGCTATGGATCAAACAGTGAAAGACAAAATCGATGGTATTTGGGATGAATTGAATATTTTCTGATATTCAATTTTTATAGGAAGCTCTGATTAACCCAGAGTTTCCAGCGACACAAGAATGTGTCGCCAATTTCTAGAACGGTAAGTGATTGAAATTGTGAAGAAATTGGAAATCGCATTTTCAATTTCTGTCCTTTGATTAAATCAGGGATGAGTTAACCAGAGGTTCCTATAGTCGTCAGTAGTGGTACCTACACGAGATAATCGTGATTGCGATATCGTCCACAGCATAAACCAAACGATTGGTATCATCGATTCTACGCGACCAGAAGCCAGAGAGGTTTTCTTTTAACGCTTCTGGCTTGCCATTACCTTCGAACGAAGAGCGTTGAGCATCAGCGATTAATTTGTTGATGCCCTCTCACGTTTTCTTATCTTGTGTCTGCCAATAGATGTAACTGTTCCAAATTTCATCAGTTCACGATGAAAGCCTACTACTCATCAATCAGCGCTCTATGAGTTGTTTTTCGATTTTTAAATTGTGCAATTGAACGATTTAAGTGCTCAGCATTAGCAGGCGAACGAAGCAAATGCACCGTTTCCATAAGGCTATTGTAATAATCCAGCGACATTACTACGGCATCTTCAGAGTCACGACGAGTAATTACAACGATATCTGCGTCATCCACAACACTATCTAAAACTGCTTTAAGCCTATTTCTGGCATCAGTAAAAGAAACGATTTTCATAGAACGCCCAACTTGTAGAACATTTGGTATAAGTCTAACCAAGAAATAAAAACAAGTACCGAATTCGCGCAAGACTTTCGTTGGCGACAAATACCAGACTGTAGAAACGAATACTCGATCTTACTCTTAGCTGTTCACAAGAGAGTATTTTATCCAGTACTTTTGTGAATAACTCCTGAGAAACCACCCACCTTAACGATTAATAGCTCCGTTTAAAACCCTCAAAGCATTGCATATAAAAGACTTTATCGATAGTAAATACTCACACCAAAAATTCAATTCTGTGCGACTAAGATTTACACAAAAAAGCTATTGAGCTTCTGCGTAATGGTGATATAGTTATATATAACACCATTACAACTAACTCGGGCCAATGACATGTTAAGCGCAACATCGCTTCCAATGATTCACCGACAACACCAACACATCCGCTCGCTGATTTGGTTGTGGAGTTTTGCTGCATTCACGATGTGGATAATTATGTTCGCAAACGCCGCACACGCTGAAGATGCCAATCAAGGCAAAAAAACGTTTAACTTGTCAGAGGTTCATCAGATTGATGTGTCTGACTTCTACCAAGTGACGCTAATTCAGGGGGACAAAGAATACGTAACCGCCACCGGTCCTTCACAGGCACTTGCCAATATTGACGGCCAATTTCAAGGCAACGTGCTTTCATTGGGTAGCAAGACCGATGCACTCCTGCCGATCTCTCTAGAAATTGGTATCAAAAATCTAGAAAAACTCGTCCTCGAAAATGTATTAGAAACCAAAATTGAGTCTCTAAATGCCGACAAACTGAGCCTAGCGTCTGTGGGTACCGGATTATTATCGTTGGGCAAAATATCTGCGCAAAAACTCAAAATTACCAGTCATGGTACCGGCGAAATCTGGGGCGAATTACTCACCAGCACCGACGTCAATCTCACCGTATCAGGCTCAGGCAACGTCAACATATTTGAGCTGAAGGCCAACCATCTGCGCACCAACATTTCTGGCAGCGCCGGAGTTCATATCGATCACGTCGGCGAGGTAGAGACCTCTGCCATATCGCTTTCCGGGTCGGGCTTGTTTGATGCAGCCAACCTCATCATGCATCAAGCAGAAATCGCCATCGCAGGTTCTGCGAACGCTTTGGTTAACGTATTAGAAAACTTAGACGTCAGCACTTCCGGTTCAGGCACCGTTACCTACTATGGTAATCCCAACATTGATTCGGGCATTTTCGGTACCGGCTTAGTGCGTCGCGCGTTTTAAGGCTGGAGCAGATTAATGCAGGAAAACTGGAACGATCAACAGCCTATTTATAGACAACTTAGGGATCGTGTTGCGGCTTTAGTAATGAGCGGACAAATCAAAGAAGGGGAATTTGTTCCTTCAGTTCGCCAAGTAGCCACCGAATCGCAAGTCAATCATTTAACCGTGAGTAAAGCCTATCAAGAACAGGTTGATGAAGGCGTCTTAGAGATGAAACGCGGCCGTGGCATGTGTGTGATGACAGGCGCCCAGGAACAATTGCAAAAGCTTGAACGCAGCAGATTTATTCAAGAACAACTGCCCGAATTCGCCAAAAAGATGCAGCAGTTGAATATTACCCCGCAAGAATTGATCGAACTGATTAAGGAAATACAATGACAAGTCCGGTCGTAAAAATTCGTAATCTGGAGAAGCATTACGGTCGCACACAAGTAGTCGACATCCCGCAGCTTGATATTGAACCCGGACGCATTGTTGGCTTAATTGGCCCAAACGGTGCCGGCAAAACCTCAACCATTCGCTGTTTACTGGGTCTTTCTCAATTTAAAGGTCAACTCGAAGTTTTGGGATTAAATCCCTATACAGATCGATCTAAATTATTAAAAGACGTTGCCTTTATCGCCGATACCGCTGTTTTACCGAAATGGATTAATACTCAGCAGCTGCTCGATTACATGGCCAAGGTACATCCGAATTTTAATATTGAAAAAGCCAAACGCTTTTTATCTCAAACCAATATTCGCCCAACGGCAAAGGTTAAAACCTTATCTAAAGGCATGATGACGCAATTGCACTTAGCCTTGGTTATTGCCGTTGAAGCAAAGCTCCTGTTATTGGATGAACCAACGCTTGGCTTGGATATTATTTATCGCCAGCAATTTTACGAGCAATTATTAAACGATTTTTTCGAAGAAGATCGCACCATTATTATTACTACCCACCAGGTCGAAGAAATCGAAACCATTCTTACCGATCTTATTTTTATCAACCAAGGTTCAGTGGTGTTAAACGTCGCGATGGACGATATTGCCTCTCGATTCGTTGAATTAACGGTTTCTTCCGATAACTATCAACAAGCAAAAGCGCTTAACCCCATTCGTGAGCGCTCAAATCTTGGCAATACCATCTTTACCTTTGAAGACACAGATCCACAATTACTCACAAATTTAGGCAGAATGAACACACCAAGCCTGTCAAATTTGTTCATCGCTAAATGCGCCCAAGATTCAGCCAAGGGAGTACAGTCATGAACACTTCCAGCTTTATTGCGCAACTAAAACGTGAGTATTGGGAATCGAAAGCCTGGTTAATTCTATTACCCACGATTCCCGCCGTACTCATCACATTGTTGATTATTTTAGTTTCACAAGTAGGTGAATTTGCTCAAATCGAAACCACACCGTCGATTCCGTTTGAAAGCTCACAGCAACCGCAAATTCTCGATTTTAGCATCGATGAAAACTCATCTACGTCAGATACCGACGACGAAAACGATGACTTCAATGTAGAAATTAACGTAGAAGCCAACGGCGGTGCTCGCATTGACTCGGTGCTACAACTGCTGATGGCCGTGGGTTGGTTTAATGCATTCTTCTACTTTCTAAGCTGTTTATATTCCGACCGTAAAGATTCGAGCATTTTGTTCTGGAAATCGCTACCCGTTAGCGACACCCAACAGGTTCTATCCAAGTTTACCTTTGGAATGGTTTCGTTTCCGATGGTCTCTATGGCCATTGGTTGGATACTGATGGTGGTACTCGTAGTTATTGATAACACCCTCATCGAGAGCTCAGGATTTAACCTAATTGAAGAACTTGAACCCAACAGAAACGTGTTTGTAGATTTTATTGTTGCACCCTTTGTTTTGTGGGGATTAACAGCGCTAAAATTTTTTCCTTTGGTAGCCATAGCCATGTTGGTATCGGCGGTATCGAAAAGATCGCCCTTTTTATGGTTGATCTTTCCGCTGTTTATCATCTCAATTATCGAACGCATATTTTTGCATTCAAACAATCTTCTGGATTGGTTTTTATCACACCTACCCGTGTTCGAAACCGAAGCCTTTAGTGAAATTTCCTCCGACCCTGTCGGATTTATGGATCGATATTATTTTTACGGTGCAGCAGTACTTGTTCGTGATACGGTTTTAAGTGTCATAATAATCGCCTTGTGCATATGGCTGCGCAAAAATCGATTTGAAATTTAGCGGTGGGACCTAGTTGTTCCCAGTGCAACACCGAGGAACAACATGGAACACCAAGCGACATCTAAAGGCGAATTTTTCAGCAGATATTTAATTGCTTTAATTGCAACGGGCATCGTGCTCGGAGCAGTAATAGGCAGTCTGGCGCCGAGCGTCGGCATTGCCCTTGGGTTATTGGGCGAATTGTTTGTTGGTGCTCTGCGTGCCGTCGCCCCCATTCTGGTATTCACCCTATTACTAACGGCGATTGCCACGCGCTCAAAAGACAGCAGCCTTAAATTCGGACCAATACTAACGCTCTACATTATAGGTACCCTGAGCGCGGCCTTTATCGCCGTAGTTCTCAGCCTACTCTTTCCTTCAGAACTGGTTCTAAACAACTCCGCCGGTGATATCAATCCACCCAGTGACGTTCAACAGGTACTTAGAAACCTTCTGTTTCGCATTGTCGACAACCCCAATAACGCCTTGGTGACAGGGAACTACATCGCCCTAGTTGCTTGGGCAGTAGCACTTGGCTTTGCCCTTCAAGGGGCAGCAGACAGTACCAAAAGAGTCATTAGCGACTGCGCACAAGCCATCGCAACCTTAACCCGCTGGGTTATTCGCTTCGCGCCCTTGGGCGTTTTCGGCCTTGTGTGTAAAACCGTGGCGCAAACGGGCTTGGGAGCCATGACTAACTTTATCCATCTGCTGTTCGTTTTATTGGCAGCGATGTTAATAGTCGCACTCATCGTGAATCCACTTATCGTCTTTGTAAAACTGAAACGCAATCCCTATCCATTGATTTTTACCTGCTTAAAAGAAAGCGGAATTACCGCGTTTTTTACCCGCAGTTCTGCGGCCAATATTCCAGTTAACCTAGAATTGTGTCGCCGATTAAAACTCGACGAAGAACTGTATTCCGTATCGATTCCGCTCGGTGCTAACGTCAATATGGCCGGTGCCGCAATCACCATCACCGTAATGACGTTAGCCGCCGTTAATACTCTAGGCATTGAAGTAAGCTTTATTTCAGCACTTTTACTGAGTGTAATCGCCGCGGTATCAGCCTGTGGCGCCAGTGGTGTGGCAGGTGGATCTCTATTGTTGATTCCCTTAGCGTGTAATCTTTTCGGTATCAGTGGCGATGTAGCGAGCCAAGTCATCGCCATTGGCTTTGTCATTAGCGTTATTCAAGATTCCGCCGAAACTGCACTTAACAGCTCTACCGACGTTGTGTTTACCGCAGCCTGCTCCAAAAGCAACGAAATCCCATCTTAAAAAAATCTACCAATAAAACAAACGGCAGTTGCACGAAAGTAACTGCTGTTTTTGCCTCGATTTTGCACAAATCCCAACAAAACCGTCATGAGAATAGAATAAAGATTTATTAGTCTTTATCACCAGCACAAAGCTAAGATATGGGAATCATTTGTGCTTAACAAATGACACCATTGGAAGCTCTGACTAACTCATCCATGATTTAATCAGAGGAAAAGTTGAAAAGACGATTTTCAACTTATTCAGAATTTCAATCACGCACCGTTTTTGAAATTGGCAGCACATCTTTGTGTTGCTAAAAACTAAGCACTAGGAATTAAGTAATGAAAGCTGTTGAACTGTTTATTGAAGCCATCATATTTAGAAGCCGCTGGTTATTGGCGCCATTTTTTCTCGGTCTCATTCTCGCTACCATTGCTTTGCTCGTTAAATTTATGAAGGAGCTGTACGTCCTTGCATCGCAACTTCTAAGTCTAACCTCGGCCGATGTTATTATTTCAATTCTAACCTTGGTTGATACCACACTCATTGCAAGCCTACTGTTCATCATAATATTAAGCGGCTACGAAAGCTTCGTATCTAAAATTGATTTTTACGATCACGAAGATCGCCCTTCTTGGATGGGCAAAGTCGGATTTTCAGAACTAAAACTGAAACTCATTGGCGCCATTGTGGCCATTTCTGCCATCGAACTGCTAAAGGCCTTTGTAGATGGATCTGCGACTAATCAGGAAATTGCTTGGAAAATTGCCATCCATATGACCTTTGTGGTCTCAGGCGTACTGTTCGCCATCACCGACTATATCTCTGCCAGAAAAAACAAAGATGACAAACACTAAACCGCCGTACTTTTAAAAACCTTCAAATTTATTTTAAAATAAATCCTTCTCTAAAGCGCCTCAAATAATGTCGAGGCGCTTGCCGCCCCAAATTTCCTGTCTTAAAGCAACTTCCCGCCAAAACATTTAAAAGACTTTAGATCTCAGTCTTGAGTGTGTCTACAAACAACTTAAATGCGATTGTAGAACTTATCTCTAACGCTAGTATTGCGGAGGTTATTACCCTCGAATTCAGGATAGAAAAATGAAAACACGCTCTCAAATCATCATATTATCGTCACTGGTGATAACTAATCTCGCACTTGCTAATAATGTTCGAATACCCAATGAATTTATGATGAAAATAAACCCAGAAAACTTTACTCAAAATCTGGATCAATCCAACAGGAATGAAAATTATCACAGCATAGATGTAGATAACACTTGTCTCGCAGTCAACTCAGATGAAAATAGATTTATTTATAAAACCTGTGACGCAGGAGATCTAACCCAACACTTCAGATATGAGCAGGGAAGATTAAAAAACTCTTTCGATCAATGTTTAACTAATTTAGATCAAGAACAAAGAACAGAGCGCACATCATTTTGTACAGACACTAGAACATTAATCCGCAAACGAACATCTTACCGATGGACAGTTAATTTCAATAGTTGTACACAAAATTCAAATCAAGTATGGCAAATAGAAACTTCTAGTTTGGGGGACGTTATCTTCAAGCAAGATGACGAATGCCTAGCATTCACAGGCGAGAGTTTTAGGCAAGAAGTTGGTTGTAATTTTGATCTCTACTGCTATACGAACAGTGGTGGCAATGAAGTATGTGAATACCTCAATTCTGTAGTTGGTGACGTGGATTTTGAGGATTTCAGAACCCGAACAAGATCTTGCGAATTAGATTTAACATATGGATTAGAAAATCCAGATGGAAGCATCCTCGTCATAGAAAAATTAATCCCAATAGTCGTCCCAATACTCTAGTTAAACCTTCTCCAAAGCACGCGAAATTGATCGTAGCTTAACCCCAAAATACTTGCGGCTCGGCCTTGGTGATGTTGTGCCAATTCCATTGCTGCGAGTATTTGTTGTTTTTCCCAATTTTCCCTTCTGCCTTTAAAATCTCTGAGGCTTTCTTCGGAAATTTTTTCAGGTATTGTTTCTTGAATTATTTTCTGTGACTTTTCAGATTCTTGAATTTTTCTTTTTGCTAAATCGACATCATTTGCTGCATTGATTTTGGTGTTTTTCCAAGGCGATTGGAATGGATCAAGATTAATTTCAGATATTGGTTCTTCAGGGTTTTTACAGCGAAATAAAGATCGCTCAACAACATTTTTAAGTTCACGAATATTTCCGGGCCAGGAATACTGTAATAATTGCTGTTGCACGGCTTCGCTAAAACCCGGGAAAAAATCCCAGTCCAGCTGACGAACAAAGCTTACGGCAAAGTGTTCTGCCAACAGTAAAATATCGTCCTCACGCACTCGCAATGGCGGCGTATGAATTACATCAAAAGCGATACGATCCAACAGGTCGTTTCGAAACTCGCCCTTTTCTGCCATGGAATGTAAATTACCGTGAGTAGCACCAATGATTCTACCTCGGGTTACCAAGGTTTTTTGGCCACCCAATCGCTCGAACTCTCCGTATTCTAAGACTCGTAAAAGCTTTTCTTGTATTCGCAAAGATAGAGTTGCGATTTCGTCTAAAAATAACGTGCCCTCACCAACTCGCTCGAAGTATCCGGGTTGCGAACGAATCGCTCCGGTAAATGATCCCGCTTCATGGCCAAACAAGGTGGATTCGACCAGTGTTTCAGATAGCGCAGCACAGTTGACTTTGATGAAGGGTTCTTCCCAGCGAGGCGATAAGAAGTGCGTTCTGTGAGCCATTAGTTCTTTACCAGATCCGCGCTCACCCAGTATCAACACAGGCCGATCAAGAGTAGCCAAACGAGAGGCTTGGTCTAGGGCATCCAGATAATAACGACTTTGACCAATGGATTGTTGTTTTCGATCTTCTTGCATGGCTAATAACACCAAATATTGGTTTTGAACTGGGTTTATTTAACCAAATAATTAGAGAGAAAATCAAAGCAAGTTGAAAAAAACCCAACAAATCCTTTTAAATCAATCAGTTAACAAAATTGGCACAAAGTCAGCTATATATCGAATACAAAAATAGGAAAGACAGAAATTACTCATAATTTTCAGGAGATAGAACACATGGGCATCTTTTCACGCTTCAGTGACATAGTACAAGCCAACATCAACAGCATGCTCGATCGCGCGGAAGATCCAGAAAAAATGATCCGCTTGATGATCTCAGAGATGGAAGAAACCTTAATTGAGGTCAGAAGCTCAAGTGCGCGCATTATTGCCGACAAGAAAGCGGCTCAACGTCGCTTAGATAACATGAACGACGACTCTGAAGAGTGGGAACGTCGCGCTAAACTTGCACTAAGTAAAGATCGAGAAGACTTAGCGCGAGCAGCGTTGTCTGAGAAACAAATCATCAAAGATGAAATTGCGCTAATTGAAAAAGATTTGCAAAATTTGGAAGAGCATCTCACCAAACTGGATGTTGAGATTTCACAATTGCAGTCAAAACTTGATGATGCGAAAGCTAAAGAAAAAACCTTAAAAATGCGCCAAGAAGCCACCAGCGCTCGCTACAAAACCAAACGCCAAAACGAGCGCTCCGATATTGAAGATGCATTTTCTAAATTCGAACGTTTTGAGAAAAAACTCGATAAATACGAAAGTGAATTAGAAGCCATGGATTTAGGTAAAGATAAATCAGGTAATTTACATCAGCAATTTGCTAATTTAGAGAATGACGACAAGTTAACGGAAGAAATTAATCGTCTTAAAAAAGAAGTTAACAATAACAACATTTAATTAGGGAGCCCGGTACCCATGTCATTCACGTCATTTTTATTCGTGCCAACAATCTTATTTATGATTTTTGTGGCACCACTTTGGATAATTTTTCATTACAAGAGTAAGCGAAAAGAGGAAACCGGGCTTTCCGAACACGAACGACTACAACTCGAAGAGCTTTTAGTCAAACTCGACAAGATGTCAGACAGAATTAAAACGTTAGAAGAAATATTAGATGATCGTCATGGTAGCTGGCGGTCAAAATCGGACAAGGAGAGATACCACTCATGAGCAGGTGTTCTGATAATAAATTCCAATGTTGGAAAGAAAAGAAAGCACACGGCTATAACCGCAATCTATATCGCAACAAACGCGACGGAAAAATATTCGGGGTGTGTGCCGGCATTGCCGACCATTTAAATATGGATCACTGGGTAATGCGAGTATTGGTTTTAGGTTCGTTTTTTATTCTTGGCCCACTGACATTTTGGGCATACATCACCGGCGCCATTGTCTTGTCAAAGCGTCCCGAGCAGTGGACCCCGGAAACCGAATACGATGAAGAACGCGGGCATTTTCGAGAAAAAACCATTTTTAAACACTCGAAACCAGCGCCACAAAGATTGAGGGTTGCAAGAGAGAAAATGGATATGGCGTTAAAAAGAATCGAAAAGATCGAGCGCTATGTAACTTCATCGCGATACGACCTAGACAAACAGTTTGCCGACATGGAGAGAGGTAAGTAATACCTCTCTGCCAATAAAAGTATCACTATAAATTCGGCATTTTAGGGACAATAAATTTAGGGGTGGGCCATGCGATACTTCGAAGGTGTTGTTATTGCAGTAATGGTATTGTCATCAAGCCTTTTTTATTTAATTGAAAATACCAATTTTCGCTGGCAAGTGACATTGATGGACGTCACCATTGAGGTTTCGAATCAATTTCACTCACCAGCGCAAGATACGATTAGTTTAGCTGTTCAAGCTGACCAACTCGCATCATCATTTCTGTTACCACCTGCAAATCCAACAAAAATTGGTAATCCGTTTTAAATTCATTGGCGTTGTGACCGGTATATTTTGTACCGGGCTCAGCCAAACCAAATTGCACTCCGTTTGGCAAATAATGAACAGAGGTAGCACCGGCAGAAGAAGAAAACTCTCTCGGTAAATTTAGGTTTTCGGTCGCAACGTCCAACAATGCATTTACCCAACGACCCTGCGGATTACGGTACATGGGTTCAGCGATAGAAATATCTAAATTCATTGGCGTCTTGGTCGTTTCTTGCCACTGACCAACCTTCTCAAGAATCTCTGCTTTTAAATAATCAGGCTTTTTACCAACCGGCACACGAAGATTAGTGGCGATTTTCATTTCAGCATCATCAACACTAACATAAGTGAGCGATGTGGTAAGTGGGCCCATAAATTCATCAGAAAAACCAATATTTAATTTGCCGCCCAAATAATTTAATCCCCAGTTTGAAGCCGCATATTCGGCAGCATCAATAATATGATTTTGCTTTACAGGAAGCTGGCCGTTAAGTCGATTTAACAACAGCATCATTCGAGAAACAGGGTTTACGCCAGAGCCAGGATCTGATGAATGCGCCGAAACGCCTTTTACTTTCAACAGAATTTGATCGTTGACAATATCAACATCAATCGAGAAATTACTGCCGTATTCTTTAACGAAAACCTGGGCCTGCTGATTTAACACTTCGCGAGTGGCAACCAAGTCATCGGCAAGAATTGTGGCAATAGACTCACGGGGAATTTGATTGGTTGCTAAGCCACCGGTAACCTTGATGACTTCCATACCTTTACCGGTAGCGGTTCGCGCGGGAAAACTCGCCATTACGGTGCCATAGCCTTTTTCAGCAATAACAACGGGATAACCGCCATCTAGAGCCAAGTTATAGTCTGGTGTTGGGTGTCTTTCAAAATAATAAGGAATAGCGGTAGAAGAAGTTTCTTCTGTGGTATCAACCAATAACCGGAAGGTTCTATTAAGCTTAATGCCTTCTTCTTGGATGACTTTCATCGCGTATAAAGTTACAACGATGCCGTTTTTATCGTCTTCGGCGCCACGGCCGTACATACGATCGCCAATTTTGGTTAATTTAAACGGATCAAGCTTAGTACCATCTTCTAAAACCCAGTTATCTGGATTAACCGGAACCACGTCGCCGTGAGCGTGAATACCCACCAACTCTTCGCTCGTGCCCGGCAGGGTAATCTCGTAAACACGATTATCAACGTTCTTAAACGCTAAACCAAAGTCGGTAGCAAGCTCTTCAATGCGCTTAGCAAGTTCATGAAAATTGGGGTTGTCGTGCTGCTCGTACCGGCTGTCACGGAATGTTGGAATAGCAACCAATTCGGCCAATGTTTCAACCGCTTGCTTGCCGTATTTAATACGTGTGTATACGCCTAAAAGGCGCTGAATTTCATGACTTTGCTCTTCGGAGAGCGCTTTGCCACGACGATATAAACTGAGTGTTTTTTTTAGCTCAGGATTTGATTTGGCCAATTCTGATTTTTGAACCGATTTTAAAAACTTATTAAACGAATCAAAGGATTTCTCATGCTGCGCAACAATAAGTTCCTGAACAGTTTGGCTTGGTAACAAGGTTTCTGCACTTGCTTGGGCAATTGGCTGACAAAAGGCCGACACCAATATACCGGATAATATCAACGGTTTACGCATAAACTGACGACTTAATAATCTCTTCATAAAACTCTCAAAATCTCACGTTTAAACTAAAAGCTCCTAGAGCCATAACATGTGTATGCTACTCGAATATAACCCGACGAATTAACCCTCAACCATCGGATTTGTGACAACTTCTGAATGAGTTGTTTCACAATTTTTTATGCGTTTTAAACCGCATATTGAGTATGGTAAATGCGGGGCATAACCACGGCTGTTAAAACAGTGTCACTAATGAGTATGGATACACGTTGCAGATGAGACGAAAACACGGTCTGCAAGCACAATAGACGCAACCAAACGATTTTAATAACAAAGCAGACTAAAGAAACTTCTGATTAACTCCTCTATGAATTAATCAGACGACAGAAATTGACAATGCGATTTCCGATTTCCTGACAATTTCAATCACTTACCGTTCTTGAAATTGGCGAGACATCCTTGCAACACTGGAAGCTCTCGGTTAATCAGAGTTTCCTAAGCTTTTAATATTGAAATAACCTTAACTGGCTAACTCAGTCAAATACGATCAAACATTAAGTATTAGATGTACTATGAACCCTTCTGACCCAACACGAGCGACTCACAGTAATCACGGCGATAACCATGATTTCTACATCAGCCAAAAGCGGCTATTTGAACAGGGTTCAATGCAATTACTGCTGGCCAACCTGCTCCAACTCTACGGCCACATAAACCAGTGTCATGACCCAGAAAACCTAGCACTCGCCATTAAAGCGTTATCGAACCTAGGTTTAACCCGAGATGCCTCCGCCCTGTTTTGGCGTAGTTGGCGACGCTTGAATAAACCCGACGTACTGGCGGATTTCTATTACCACCATCTACGTCGTAGAGGCAGTCATTGGCAAGCACTTTTAGAAGTGAAAGAGCACCTGCACAACGCCGAGTTACCCAATAAAATCCGCAGCGACCTGTGGATAACCCAAGCCGAGCTATTGGCAACCTATCGCGATTTCACCGGCGCCGAAGAGGCGCTAGATACCGCCGAAAAATTCGACATCAGTCGGTGGTCGAAGGTGAGTCGTGCGTACCTTAAACTCGACGCCGATTTACCCAGCGAAGCTCTCGCTATTTGCAAAAACCTGCTCGCCGTAGAACCCAACTATCGACCTGCTATTCAGTTCGCCGCGCACATTTATCATCAACTAGGTGACAGTAATTCCGCCATTAGCTTGCTTGAAAACGCGGTAATAACCAGTGATATGCAGGTGCGCATGCAATCGTTCTCCACGTTTTCACAACTCATTTATTTGTACATCGAACAAAAAAAATATTCAAAAGCGGAACACGCCTTAACCCTATTAAAAACATTTGTTTTGAATCCGCCACAATATTGGCAAAATTTCGTCGATCAAATCGAGGCTGATTTATTATGTGCTCAACAAAAATACGAAGACGCTATTAAATATCTCAGCCCCGTACATTTATTTACCCAAACCATTTCTGAAAGAATTAAAGCGAATTCACAAAACACGCAACAGCGTCAAGCGGGCAACCGCACCGTTTTAGAAACCCCTTACGAGCGCCAGAACTATTTAACCTGTGCCCCGGCAAGCTTAACAACAGTTGCCAATTATTTTGGCGCAAACGTCAAACAACAAGATGTCATTGATGAAATTTGCTACGCAGGCACACCCGATATTGACGAGCGCCGCTGGGCAAGAGATCAGGGTTGGCTGGTTAAAGAATTCGAATTAAATCGCGAAACCGCAGTAAAACTGATTGATGCCCAAATACCCTTTTTATTTTGCACCGTTGAACCTGGAATGGGACACCTTCAAGTATTGGTTGGTTACGATGAAGCCACCGAAACCTATATTATTCGCGACCCAAATTATCCACGTTTACGAGAAACGCTTATTGGTATAACTGAGGATTATTATGCATCAAGCGGGCCGCGCTGCATGGTAATGATTCCACCGGAACTATATTCGCGAATCGAAAATATAACGCTGCCAGCTTCGGAGTTATACGACCATTATTTTGAATTAAAATTGGCGTTAGATAATCACCAACGCGCGAATGCCTACCAAGCCTATCGAAAAATGCTGACCATTGATGCCGAGCATCGACTCACTTTATTTGCCAAAAGAGCTTTAGCGAGTTACGATTTTGACGATAAAAAGTTAAGCATCATCAACGATCAATTGCTTGAGCGATATCCAAACGATGTTAATTTAATTTTAGCAAAAGCAGGAAATATCGCTTATTTAAAAGGCACCCAGGAGCTTTTAAAATTCCTAGAGCCTTACACTCAACAAGCAAACTGTCATTATTTGATATTAAATCAGTATTTGGAATATTTCCGCCGCGACGCACGCTACCGAAAAGACGCCGAAAAATCCGCGCAAAAATTATTAAAATACTACGGCGCTCAAGCGAATATACTTACCACCTGCGCCAGTTTATTTTGGGAGAGCGACCAAAAAGAGCTCGCCTGTGAAGCCTTTCGATTAGCGACCTGCCTTGAAGATAAGCAAGAACAATACGCTCACAATTATTTTGTGACCGCGCAAAAACTAAAAAAGACTCAAACCGCATTGGATTTTTTGCAGTCCAGATTCGATCAATTTCAGCATAAATCGTCCGGCCCGGCCTTGTCTTTATATTCTGCACTCGCGGCCATAAACCGCGAACAAGATGGTTTGGAAATACTGAACAAAGCCGTTGTAGCGCGACCCGGTGATGGGTATTTACTAATTCAAGCGGCAGAAAAGCACCTGCAAGTTGGTCAGCACAAAGAATGCCTTGAACTTCTTAAAAAAGCCGAACCTGTTGCAAACCGTTTAGAATATTTGCAAACCCTTGGGGCCTACTACACATTTATTCACGACTATGACGGCGCCTTAAAAGCCATCGATGAACTTCTCGTTTACGAGCCATTAAATCGCAAAGCCTATCTCAATAAAATAACATTGCTAAAAAACCAAGGTAAAAGCGCGGATGTAAAAATATTCGTGAATGAACTGCTAAAGTCATTCCCCGACAATCTAGGAGTCTTGGCTACCGGTTATCAAATAACCGATAAAATGGACCATGAACAGAGACGCGAAATACTCAGCACCATTACTCAAAAACACCCAGAAGACCCTTGGGCGTATATCGAATTATCGCAGCTTTATGTTGACAATAACGATTTAAACCAAGCGCTATTATACGCCCAAGAAGCCGTTAAGGTTGCACCGCAAAGGGCCTATAACTATGTGCAACTGGGCAGAGCGTATTTACAACAACTCGCTTACGAACAAGCGCAACATGCCCTTAAAAAAGCCATTGAGCTGTCCGCAGACGAAACCGAGGCCTTTGATTTACTCTTAGCTACGTGCCGAACTCAAACGGAAGAAAAAGAATCCTTCACGTTTATTTTGACTCAATTGATGACGCAAACTACAGAAGGTTACGGTGTACTTCGTTATTTAGAATTAGCCTTAAATTACCTAGATTACAAAGAAATTGCGTTATTTTTAAAACAAGCCCTAAACGAAAGACCAGATCTGTGGCAAGTTTGGATTGCGAATGCACGCTTTCGCGTAAAAACCGGAGAACAATCATTAGCGCTTGAGCTCTTAAATTCGGCAACTGAACGCTTTCCACTAAACAGCACCGTGTTTTATTTAGCCGCAGAATCCTGTGTTGAAATTAACAATCTCACAGAAGCTGAAGCCTATTTAAACCAAGCTCTCATTGTCAATCCATTGTATGCATCTGCTATTAATTTATTATCC
The DNA here is from genome assembly GCF_054658275.1 of Sessilibacter sp. MAH3. Lineage (NCBI taxonomy): Bacteria > Pseudomonadati > Pseudomonadota > Gammaproteobacteria > Cellvibrionales > Cellvibrionaceae > Sessilibacter > Sessilibacter sp. MAH3. The sequence goes on from NZ_BAAGIE010000006.1 coordinate 85,735, forward strand.
GATGTTTTGCTGGCCACAGATCGTATCAGTAAGGCCATTGATCTGTTAGAAAATCACTTAAAACGCCAACCGCACGATTACCCCAGTTATGCATACCTTGCTGATATTTATTTGCAAAATCAACAAAAGCAAATTGCCTGCGAAAAACTGCATCAAGCACTTGAAATAGAACCAGAATACGCGTGGGCCTGGCAAAAACTGGCCTTGCTTGCCGAAAATAATGCCGAATTGGTGAAAATTCAAAACAAACTCACCGAGGTCAGAAAAAGTCGGCCCGGCTCCACACAATTGGCGTTATCACAAGCGAATATTGAAAAAAATATCGACGCTAAGCTGGATATATTACGTGATTTTCTTCAACGCTATCCTCACAACGCAGACGTCGCCATACGCTATTGCGAAGAATTAATTAATAAAGATTACATAGAACAAGCACAGCAATTTATAGAACAAGAATATTGGCGAGAAAACCAGCTGGCCGACATTCAAATAATACGCGCACAATTAAACTACCAAACCAAACAACCCGATTTAGCTTTTGCGATTTTAGAAGATCTATTATCAAAAAATCCCAGCCACAGACGCGCTTGGGAAGTATTACTTACGTTCTACAGTAACGAAAAAAATACTCAAAAGGCCGTCTTTTGTGCCGATAAATATTCTGATTTGATCAGAACAGAAGCCGAGAACATCGCCTACATTGGGGTTTTATTAAATCGAACTTCGGCGCAAGCACAAACCGTTGAAAAATATTACCAACATGCGTTGGAGCTAAATCGCACCAGCGGCTATATTTTTGAAAACTACAGTTCGTTCTGTTTTGATCAATTAAACGCTCTAACATCTGAGAACAACACGCAGCCAAAAGAAGAATTAGAATCTAATAAAAAGCATTGGATAGCGGTACTGAGAGATATGCTTGCCAACGCTGTGAATATGACAGAACAACCCTGCTTTTTATGGGCCACTATCAGATTGGCAACCTATGAACCAACTGAATTTGATGCATTAAGCTGCTGGGACAAATTACTCGGTAATACACGTTGCAGTTATTATTATCTGAGTAACACATGGAATGATCTTAACTCCTTAAAACTTCAAGATGCAGCGATTACGGTCATAGAGAATCGAGTTCATAACAACTTGGATATTGCCGCCGATGCGGGTGTACTCTGGGCCGATGGTACAATAAAGTCTAAAGGACTTTCGGCTTTCGAGAAAAATCTCCCTAAAAGACCAATACTGTCGGACTTTGATCACAGAGTGCTGGAAGGCTATCTTAGATACAAAATATCAAACTTGTCTTCAGTGCCCGAAAAAATCCTAACTCAATTTAATCAAGCTTTTGCCGACGACGCTACAAATTGGAGCCTTCTCGGTGAGCTGTATGCGCGAATGGATCAATGGTATTCGTGCAAACAATGGATGAGGGGTTATAAGAAGTTTTCAGAAATAAGCGCGCGAACACTTTATATTTACGGATTATCAGAATTACACACCAACCAATGGCAAACCGGCAAAGCCATTATTCGCGAGTCGGCACAATTGGAGCGAGATGACTTCTACGAGGATATTCTGTGTTGGATATTATTGTTTGACGTTTTGGAAGGTAAAACTGTTGATTATTCGCAATTGGATAATGTCGATTATTCTTATTTAAGCAGCTACAGCCAATACATTTACACATTGTTGCACGCAATTGAAAAGGTAGACAACGGCAATCTAGAATCTACATTTAGCAGTATCAGCCATTTACTTAGAAATGCTCAAGCCAGCTACCAAAATATAACGGGCGCCAGCGCTGCTGTAATGATTAAAGAACACGCCCGCCGCTATCTAGAGTCGAAAATCACCAGTACCGCACCAATATCGTGGTATTGGCGATGGCGGCTGGGCAATCATTTTTAATTAACGTTAAAAGACCGTTACATAGAGGATAAAAACATGAGAGCTATGCAATATATAACCTTTGTTTTTTGCGCACTAATTTCTCTGCATCTACACGCAAGTGAGAATATTACCAAAAAAGACATTCTGAAAATAATTCATGAAGTTGAAGCGGCGGCAAAATCACACAACGTCGAGGCCATTGTTAAGCATTTTAGTACAGACGCTAAAATCACTCTGAATTTTCCAGCCGAACTTGGCGGTACGCAGGTTTTGAGCGTTTCAGAATACAGTGCTTTATTGCGTGATGGCTGGAGTTTACCCGCCGAATTTAAATATGATGTCAAAGATATTCAAATTGAAATTAGTAAGGATCAAAAAACCGCTACCGCAACCGATATCGTCTACGAATCTATAGAGATACCTGGACAATTTAAAATTAAATCCAAATCATTCGAACAAGTGAAATTTGGATTATTTAACGGCGCCGTACTCATTACAGATTTGAGTGGAAAAACCGAAATCCAACAGTAGGAATCTCTGATTAACTCATCCATGACGTAATCAGAGTGCAGAGATTAAAAACGCGAGTTCCAAATTTTTAACAATTCCAAGCTCTTACAGGCCTAGAAGTTGGCAACGCATCCCTGATTAAATTTTCCATCAATCAATCGGGGATCTTTCTATTTAATCGACGATCTCGTAACCACCATCAATATAATGTATGCCGCCGGTCACAGCCTTAGCGCCATCGCTTACTAAGAACGCCGCGAATGAGCCGATATCGTCTAAATTAAGAGGTTTATGCAAAGGCGATTTATTGACAAACTCGGTTAATAAACTGTCGAACTTTTCAATACCCGACGCGGCGCGAGTATGAATAGGCCCCGGAGAAATTGCATTAACCCGAATGTTATTTTTACCCAATTCAGCGGCCAAATAGCGCACCGTTGATTCTAAAGCGGCTTTAACGGGGCCCATTAAATTGTAGTGATTTACCACCTTCTCAGAACCGTAATAGGTTACCGTCAATAAACTTCCACCGTCTTTCATTAAGGGTTCTGCACGTTTAGCCATGCGAATAAAGGAATGGCAAGAAATGTCCATAGCCTGCAAAAAGCCCGCACAACTGCTGTCAACCACGCGCCCTTGCAAATCGTCTTTGGGCGCGAAGGCGATGGCGTGTAGCATAAAATCGAGTTCACCCCAGCGCTTTTCAATATCTGCAAATACGGCATCCATTTGTGATTCGTCGGTAACATTCAATGGCAGTATTGACGCCGCATTTAATTGCTCGGCCAAGGGTCTTACGTATTTTTCGGCTTTTTCATTTAAATAGGTAACAGCCAAATCGGCACCGGCGCCGTGAAAAGCCTGCGAACATCCCCACGCAATGGACTCTTGGTTAGCAATGCCAACCACTAAACCTTTTTTACCGTTTAAATCTATGATGCTCATATCGCCCTCTTAGAATTGTTCGCCAATGGTTGTTAAGGTCTGCTTAGCCAGCATCCACTCTTCGTTGGTTGGAATTACATAAATACCTAACTGACTGCTGGCTGCATGTATTTGCGTTTGGTTCAGCTGGTTTTTATCGGTATCGATAGTAGCACCTAACCATTGTAGGCTTTCGATAATTTTCGCGCGCACTAAGGCGCTGTTTTCGCCAATACCACCAGTAAAAATAATGCCGTCAATGCCATTAAGTGCCGGAATTAATCCAGCCAGTTTTTGGGCGGCACGAAAACAAAATAAATCCAACGCTTCTTTCGCGCGCTCGTCGTTTGAAGCTTCTAATTCCCTCACATCACTGCTGATTTCTGACACACCTAAAAGACCAGATTGTTTATAAAGCAGTGTTTCAATTTGTGAAATATCGAGCTGCTTTGCCTGGGCAAGATACAGAACCACTCCAGCGTCCAACTCGCCACAGCGCGTGCCCATCATCAAGCCATCAAGAGCGGTAAAGCCCATGGTTGTGGTAACACTTTTACCGCCCTTCATGGCACACATGCTGGCACCATTGCCTAAATGCGCTACTACCAATTTTTCTCGATGCTCGGCCAGCACATGCTGTTCAATGACGGTACTGATGTAATGATAGGACAAACCGTGAAAACCGTAGCGCAAAACGCCTTCTCGGGCCAGCGAGCGTGGTAGCGCGAACAGTTTATATAACGGCGACTGAGTGGCATGAAAGGCCGTATCAAAACACGCGACTTGTGGAATATCTGAATAGTGCCCAGCAATAAACTCCACCGCCGAGAGCTCCGCGGGTAGGTGCAGCGGTGCTAGGGGTATCAACTCATGCAATTTATCGGTAATAGCTTCATCTAATCGAATGGGTTGAACAAACTCTTCGCCACCATGAACCAATCGATGACCAATCATTTTTATAGTTCTGTGGCCGTGATTTTCTTCTATATGTGTTATTAAATCCTCAAGGGATTTTTCAAGAGGGTTATGATGCTCACGATCGAATTCAATTTTACCGTGCTCAGCCGGAATTAAATCCGGCAATTCGTAAACCGAAAACTTTAAATTCGATGAACCCGCATTGAGTGTTAATAATACGTTCGACATAAATATATTTACGAGAGTGATTTATTACGAAGATAATTTGCGTAAATTAAGCCAAGCGCACAAGAAGAAATACGTGTTGCGCCGCGACCAGCTGCTCGACTGGTCAGAATGATTGGCACACTGGCACCCAAGACAATTCCAGCACCTTCAATTCCAAACAAATAACCGAATTGTTTGTAAAGCATATTTCCCGCTTCAAGATCGGGCACAACGATGATGTCGGCATGACCAGCCACTTGCGAAACAATACCCTTTGCTTGAGCCGCGGCCTCCGAAATTGCATTATCTAACCCAAGCGGGCCATCCAAAATACCACCGATGATCTGGCCGCGTTCCGCCATTTTACACAGTGCAGTTGCATCCAGCGTTGATGGTATAGATTCATTGACAGTTTCTACCGCCGAAACAATCGCAACCTTGGGTGTGCCCCTGTCTAGCGCTAAGAAGAGATCAATGGCGTTTTGAACAATGTCTTTTTTTACGGCTAAATTGGGTGAAATATTAATAGCAGCATCGGTTAAAAACAGGGGTTTTTCGTAACTCGGCACATCGAGCGCGAATACGTGACTCATGCGACGCTCGGTTCTTAATCCATTCGCCTTATCAATCACCGCCGTCATTAATTCATCGGTATGCAACTTACCTTTCATCAATGCCTGTACTTCGCCGCGCTTAGCAAGAGCCACAGAAACCTCAGCGGCTTCGTGGCTGTGTTTGGTTGATATTAATTTAAATTGCGAGATATCAAGGTTTTCCGCTTCGGCAATGGCACGAATTTTATGTTCAGGACCAACCAATACGGGAGCAATAATTCCTGCCTCTGCCGCCTCAACGGCACCACCCAAAGACGCACCATCAACAGGATGCACAATTGCCGTTGCAACCGCTTCTAATGATTTGCACTTGGTCATCAGTTCTTGATAAAAACGTCCTTCGTCATTTTTAAATTCTACCGATGGTAAGGCGATTTTTTTGCGTTTTACTTTTTCAGTGGGTGCAATAACGGTGGCTTGGCCAACCACAACTTGCTTGCCATCTTGATTCGCACAAACGCAATCTAAAATTAATTGATTTTTTTCGACTATTTTTTCTCGCACCGAAACCGTAGCAGTAACCTTGTCACCCACTTTTACCGGCCGCGTAAATTTAAGGGTTTGCTCAAGATAAATGGTTCCTGGCCCCGGTAATTGCGTACCTAACACGGTAGAAATCAATGCACCACTCCACATTCCGTGGCCGATAATTTCGTGGAACATATCACTCTTCGCGTATTCTTCATCAAGGTGAGCGGGGTTTACATCGCCAGACATAATCGCAAAAAGCTGAATATCTTTTATCGTTAAAATATGCGATACGCTGGCACTGTCACCAACTTCAATCTCAGAAAAAATTTTATTTTCAATACAATCAGACACAATTAATACCACTCATTTTGAATTCTTTAATGTGTGTTAGGCCGGTAATATAAGTTATTAGGAAACTCTGGTTACCTAGAGTTTCCAGCGATACATAAATGAGTCGCTCATTTCAAAAACTGCAAGTGATTGAAATTATCCCAAAAATTGGAAACCCCATTAACAATTTGTGCTCTCTGACTAAATCGTAGGTGAATTAATCAGAGGATTCATTAGGTACCAAATACATAGGTTCCGGGTGCGTCGGTAATGACCGCAAAACCGGCCTTTGCATTTCCCATAGATGGCGGATCAACAGCCTCACCGCTGTTTTGATTCAACCAGCTCACATATTCAACCCACCAAGAGCCTTCTTTCGCAGGCGTTTCTGCCAACCAATGGTCTGGATCAAGATAGGTAGCATCGGCACTGCGTTTGCTGATTCGATAATGACGTCGCGGATGTCCGGGTTCAGAGACGATACCTGCGTTATGTCCGCCACTGGTTAACACAAAACTAACTTCGGTATCACTCAAAATATGAATTTTATAAACAGAATGCCAAGGTGCCACATGATCTTTTTCGGTGCCAACCGCAAAAATAGGCGCTCTAATATCGGTAATAGAAATGGGTCGACCACCAACAGTGTAATGGCCCTGGGACAATTGATTTTCTAAAAATAATTTACGTAAGTATTCACTGTGCATACGATAAGGCATACGAGTAGCGTCGGCATTCCACGCCATTAAATCGTTTAGTGGTGCACGCTCACCCATTAAATATTCGTGCACAAGCCGCGACCAAATAAGATCGTTAGAACGCAATAACTGAAAAGCACCGGCCATTTGCGAGTTTTCTAATACACCTTGGTGCCACATCATGTCTTCTAAGAAACTGACTTGGCTTTGGTCAATAAATAAGGTTAACTCACCCGCTTCAACAAAATCGGTTTGCGCAGCTAATAAACACATCGATTGAATACGGTTTTTAACACAAACCTGATCGGTAGTTTCGCCGAGCGTATCACGCTCAAACTCTTTGCAATCACGGGCTTGGGTTGCCGCCGAAATACTCAACAACGTGCCACCTAAACAATAACCCATGGTATGAATTTTATCGCTGCCGGTTATCGCTTCCACGGCATCAAGCGCGCGCTCAATACCTTTAATGCGATAATCTTCCATAGACAATTCTCGATCTTCGCTGGTTGGATTTTTCCAAGAAATCGAAAACACGGTAAAACCTTGATCAACCAAATATTTCACCAACGAATTGGTTTGCGATAAATCCAAAATATAATATTTCATGATCCACGCAGGAACGATCAGCAAGGGTTCTTTTTTCACATGTTTGGTTGTGGGCGCGTATTGAATCAGCTCAATTAATTCGTTGCGATAAACCACCTTCCCGGGTGTTACAGCTAGATTTTTACCTACCTCAAATGCCTCAGAACCCTGTGGTTTTTCGCCATTAATTTGTCGTTGTAGATCATTAATAAAATTTACATAACCGCGAATTAAATTGGCGCCGCCTTCGTTTAAAGTTTTTTGCAAAACCTCAGGATTAGTCATTAAATTATTACTGGGCGATAGAGTATCCAATAATTGCCGAGCGCCAAATTGCACCATTTTTTCATGATGTTTTGAGACGCCGGTGACATCGGTGGTTGCCTTGTCCCACCATTGTTGCGTTAATAAAAATCCCTGATGAATAACGTTGTATGGCCATTTCTGCCAACTCTCATGAGAAAATCGATTATCGTTAGCCAAGGGTTTTACGCAGGAGCCGTCGGTACACCACACCGCAGAACTGGCGGCATAATTAAAAAGGCGAATATTTTTGTTGAGATATTTCTCGGCTAATCGCCATTGCTTACCGGGTGATATAGCAAGATGTGTATACCAATCTGAAAATGCCTCGACAACGGAGCCGGGCGATATTCCCATGGTCATCTTGGCGATCGCTGCATGTACACTTTTATCGAGGGAATCACCCACTGCCTTCGACGGCGACTCCATAACGGTTGAGTACTCTTCTAACAGCCGATAGTAGGGCCAAACACTTTCTAACAATTGCAAGTTTTGGGTTTGAAAATCACGAAGCGCGTTGGCGCTTTTAGAATCTATGGGAAACTGACCAAATGTTACGGATTCATTCATGAGTATATGCTCAACTTACCCTCACACCGCAGGGTCTAAACTTAAAATAGATACGATTTATGGACTGTCGGTTGGACTGCTATACCCACAACTTAATTCAAGACCAATTAAAAAGATATGCCGAAAACTGCTCTAGTTTTTGTTGAATATCAATAAATCGTACAATCTATACATCAAAACTGCGCTACAGCGATTTCACCAGATTACTATGACGGTATTGCATAGGAAACTCTGATTAAACCAGAGCTGCTAATGCTATGACTTGTGTCATCAACACCCAGAGGGGTAAGTGATTGAAATTGTGAATAAATTGGAAATCGCATTTTCAATTTATTCCCTCTGATAAAATCAGAGAGGCGTTAATCAGAGGTTCTCGCATAAAGAGCAGACCGAAAACCGATATGCATCTACAAATGTGCATTACAAATATGTCATATAAATATGTTTTGTATATGCCTTTTACAAAATAACCGCTTGATTAACTCAAGGAGACTCTATAGAAGCTCTGATGAACGTAGAGTTTACTGCAAGAGTTTGCTACAAAAATCGTGGTGCACAGTTATTTTTAACGATATTTTTTAGCAGTTCAACAATTGCCTAAATCTACAAAACGCGCATTTTTTGCTGCCAACAAAATAACGTTATAAACGTATATGCCGGAGTATTTCTTAATGATATTTATGAATTTTTCTTCAGTGCAACCGACGTCAGTATTGGACCAATTAACTCGAAAATGAGTGTACTTGCAATAACAATTTGCAGCAAAATTTGCTCGTAGTCTGGAAGAAATTGTCCTGCAACTAATGCCATGCCAATAGCGGCACCTGCCTGAGGCATTAATGCCACACCAACCCATTTTTTAGTTTTGGCATCCACACCCGATATGCTCGCACCGGCAAAAGCACCACTCCATTTACCAGCGATTCGCGCAAGCGTGTACACTCCAGTTGCCAGCGCAATCACGCCAATGGAATCCAACTCAAGTAGGGCGCCCGCCAAAATAAAAAATAACAGCAAAAACGGCCACTCGACGTTTTCGATGGCGTGAAAAGGTTGATCGTGATGCTTGGCGATATTAGCAATCACCGCACCCATAGAAATTGCCGCTAATAAAAATGACACTTCTAACCATTGAGCTAGACCACTGCAAATAAATACAACAGCCAGAGCCTCTACTAACACAGGCTCGCCCGGCTTTAAACGACCAGTGATATAAGCCGCCGGAACACCAAGGCCAACGCCTAATGCGACGCCACCGACCAGCTCTTTGCCCGCATGAATAAAAGATTCAAATCCGGTACCGGCTGCGGCTAAGGCAATGCCAACCGAGAATATGATCAAGCTCCATACGTCATCGAGTGCCACAATACCCAGTAAAAGATTCGAGAACCGATTATTAGCGCCAACGTCAATCACACTTTGAAAAGCCACCTCAGCGGCGGTTGCTGCACCAATACAACCAAGCACTAGCGATAATTTCCAATCCAACCCTGCTAGGGTTAGGGCAAGCGTTACTAGCACTGCTGTCGTTAGCGCCTCCGCCAGCGAAATCCAAAATAATGGCGCACCCAACCGCAAAAAGGTATCTGACGTTAATTTGCCACCCAGTAAAAAACCGACCATGACCAAAGCTATGCTGGTTAACCAATCGAATTGCTCTTCGACAATGGAAGGAATAACGTTTAATACCTGCGGCCCGAGGACAACCCCCACACACACTAGGATCGTAACCCTTGGTATGGCGGTTTTTTTTGCGATGACATCGGTAATTAAACCTATCAGCAGGAAGCTGCCGATAGCGATAAGAACAATAGAGTCTTGATTCATTGCGCTTCGCCTCTGTAATGCGCGAAGAGTACTACATTTGTTGGGCAACCGATTTTTTAAAAAGCAAACAAACTCAAAGATTCGATCATTTAAAAAAAACAAACTATTTCGCAAACGCCTAAGCGGTGCTTGTCTCTCCAGTCCCGTACAAACACTCAGATCAACACTCTTCTAATCCGCCTATATTTGTCGGTGAAAAAAGCAGAACCGCTGCGTCAAGCAACACAACAAGCAAGGTGGACACATCCAAGCAACAACGCAAATTTACGCAGAAAGATCGTCTTTGCGTACGAGAAAAATTAGAAAGCATTTTGTTTGTAACCATTCACTTTCATCAAAAACAAAGAATAATAGCGACCGAGCAGACTGGGAAATCATTTTTGGGAGGGTTATTTGAATGAAGACATTTGGGAGCGATTATCGCTTTGCGAAAATCGGAAGAGATATCACATCGCCGCTACACGCAGTAACCGCGATGTGAAGTTGGCTTAAATCGATTAACAATTTCAGTTAAGAGAGAATCGAAGTGACGACCAAGTTCAAATGCTTTATTGGCAATTCAATCCTCTCGGTTATCAATGCACCCCAGCCGAATCCGCTAACGACAGCAAACCGGGTACCGCAAATGCAATGATGCGATCCAAGAGCGCTTCTTCATCAACTTCAGGGGAAATGTCTTCACCAAAGTGCTCGATGCGCTCCAATTGGGTGTGAACAGCTTTCTCGATGTTCAGCAAAAAATACAATTGCCACGACACATCGGATCTATCGGCATTGGGAAGCGTATTTGCCAAGGCATCAACAAACAGCTGCAACTGAGCATTGTGCTCACGCAGAGCTTCAAGCAGTTCTTCGCCCAGCTCTAAATCAGAGGCGCGCGCTAGGAGCGTACCGTTCGCCACGGAGCAATTGCCGTCAACCGCAGCAACAGAAGGTCGCAATAGCGCCTTGAGAATAGCTTCAACACGGGCTCGAACAGAAAGATCCTGAGACAAGGCTTCCTGTAACAATTGATCTCGCTCGGCGCCAATGGTGTCGCTGGCTCTTTTCACCAAAGCGACCAGCAGTTGATCTTTGGTGCCGAAATAATAATTGACCGCTGCTAAATGAGTGTTAGCCTCTTTAGTAAGCTCTCTCAGATTAACCTTATCGAAACCTTTTTGAGCAAACAGACGCTGTGCGGTGTTAAGAATACGCTCACGCGTTTCATTATCTTCAAGCGCTAAGCGAGGTCTTCCACGACTTTGCTTACGAACTCCTTCATCTTCTTCTTTCTGGAACATTGATTACAAACCCCTTAATTTTTTAATCTTTATCACATCGATATATTTAATAGTTTTTAGTTATTCGATGGGTCTTCTCTTTACAAAAGACCTAGTATTTCATGCGGTCGATCAACTCTAGCAATCCTGCCGCGCTCATCGTCCACGAATATGTATAAATAAGTGAATGTTAGCATCTAACGTAATTAAACCTATCCACAATTATGATGAAGTCAATAGGCTGAAAACGAATCAAAAAATCATATTTTTGCCACCCGCGTCCATGACCCCAAACACCCCGAAATCGAATCAAAGCAGTCCACAAAGAATTTAGTCCAACACAAATTCCAAAAACTCCAATAAAAACTGTTTTCCTCCGAATCGGAATTTTTATTCCATAAAAATCTTGAATTAAAGATCCAAATTCACTAACGTATTAAAAAACCATAACAAAGTATTAGAAACGCTGTTATGCAAAGCCAAGTTCCATCTTGGTAGATTATCGAGAACTTCTATACACCTGATATAAGTTACAGCTGAGAAAAGGCGAAGACATACCGATAACCATATGGATTATTTGCCACCGATGTAGCCATAATCAAGCATAATTAAAAGTTATAAGCAGATTGCCGGAATAGCACGTTAAGACACATCGCAAAGATGACGTTGTTTGCCGAAAATAACTTTTGAAATGTGGTCTCGATAATAAAATTGAATAGTAATGGGTTAATTTTTTACGAAATTTCGATTTATGACAGGTTAGACATGTTGAGTCGAAAAATTAGATACGAATTAATTGATATCTTGAGATGATTAGTGTGTCTAGATCACCAAGATATACAAGGGATTGTTAGAGGCTCCAATCAGATTTCCCATATATAAGAAGAGAATTGTTAAAAAAATAATTTCTCTCACCCGTACTAATTTACGATACAACTATTTTTTTGAAAGTATTTTTAAGGCCTTTAAATAATTGATACTTTTTTAAATGTTTATTTTTACAGGTATCAAACAGGTCCTAAAAATCGCTAGATTTCTACTTAAATAGACAAGCGGTGTTTTTTTTAAAAATTAAATCGCAGATAAATTCGGAGCTTTTTAATTAAGATAAAACCGATTTTAAGTAAATTACTTTTTTATCACGCAACCGATAAATAAAGTAACCAAGTTGTTTACCAAACGTTCAAAGTGTGAAATTTGTAACAACTTAAAGAGGCATTTAAAGGTAATCTTAATAAAACAATAACAATAAATGTTAAAAGGATGCATAAGTTTTAAAATCGATTATTGTTGCTTATGAATCGGAAATACCGATAAATACTGAATCTGTGAAATCTGTGAAATCTGTGAAAATAGGTTCATACAGTAAAGTTACAATAATTTACTCAGCATAAAAAAGTAATTGCTCACTGATTTTTTAATGTAAAAACCTTAAGCAGTTACCGGAAAGATCGGACTAGTATAAATGGATAACGCCTTACCTGATGTCTACGAGTTACTGGATACAACTCACAGGCAAGGCTTTAAAGAAATCAAAACTTGGAACTTGGATAACAAACACAAAAGTCTCGAAGGACTTTACCCTTCTAAGTTTATCTGGATGAATATCTGGTCTCGTTTTGTCAGTAGATAAAATTGAAAGAAGTTGGCCTTTACTATCGGCGCTTTAAAAGAATGAGATTTTTGCGAGTACTTTTTTGCAAAAACAAACGAAATAGAGAACAGCTTTTTAGTAAATCGATTTTTATTGTATTGCTTTTTATATTTTCGATATAAATACAAAAAATTGAACGAAAAGCCTAACTTGAATTAAACGGTTAACTTAATTTTTTAGCGCAATATTTAATAGGTCGAATGTGACGTTATATATCTAAAAATGTTGCTATATAAAATATAATTGTTGCCAAGAGCTGAAGCTAGCAAAAACATATTAAACAAGCGTTCAAAACATGATATAAAATGCTGAACATACATTACTTAACTAAAACATAACCCGTTATTTAGTTATCATTTTTAACGTTAAGTATATGCAGCAAAACAGGACGCAGATAATTGATTGTTAAAATGAGCGGAATAAATATTAATACTGTCCGCCGCCGCATTAAGAATCTATAAAACAAAAATTCACAAAAATTTAGGAGGCCTAAAAACCACTCAAGGAAGTATTAGCCATTACAGAACTACTACCCCAAACAACTGTAATTTGCTCAGCGATAAAATCGATATATTAAAAATACAATTAAAAGGTGTTAAAACACCAAACAATAAAACTTCGATTCACTTTTTTTATTTACAAGGAAGCTAAAGTTATGAACAGTGAAAAAATCAAAAGAAGTTCACGTGGTCGCCCAATTTCTTTCGACAAAAGCCAGCTAGTACACGCGGTTATGCATAAGTTTTGGGAACAGGGTTACAATAACGTTTCTTTAAATGAAATCGCCCGAGACAATGGTCTTACTCGTGCGAGCTTGTATCACAGTTTCGATTCTAAGGAATCACTATTTTTGCAAGCCTTAAATCTTTACATTAAAAATTCTCCTGACGCGTTACTTGATAATGTCGAGGAAAATGTTCATGTCGGTGATACTTTCTTCGCCTTAATGGACAAAATTTGTGAAGAACGTGCCGCCGATGAGCGTCACCGTGGCTGTATGGTATTCAATTGCATCAATGAATTGATCACCTCCGACAGTCCACTGGCTCATCAAATGATGGAAGTATTAGAAAAACGTCGTCATCGTGTACGCGACTTATTTTCTCTTGCCGTTAAAAACAACGAGCTGCCAAATCATACCGATATCGGATTGTCCAGCAACATGTTTTTAACATTCTTAGGCGGCCTCAGCACTTTTTCAAAAACACCAGCAACCGAACAAGAATTACGCGCTGTGTGTGAAGGCTTCTTAAACAGTATGGGATTCTATCGTCGCTCTGCCACGCAGTAATCTTCGAAAAATCTAGCACTACCCAGAAACCCCCGGCGACCCCGGGGGTTTTGTATTTTTAGAGAGCTCAACGGTGAAAGGTGTTTTTCTAAGCGATTGGCTTGGAAGTATTTTCAAAAATACGCACAATCACCACCAACACTCCTTCAGTAAGCTAAAAATCTAGTGCCCCGCCACAGCAATACCCTCAAATTTAAATAACCGTATTAATTTTATTTAAATAAATTCTCTATTCTCGAAAATTGAAAAACTACAGGAAAGATAGCCACTATTTTTATTAATTGCGGATCTTAGTGCGCAGAACACTTAGATTTATAGAAGAGTTTTTATGGGGATTTCTCTTTGGCGTCGTTCACTGCTAGCGTATGTGACTGCGGATTACCGTATCTGTGATTTAATCAAATAATAAAAATTGAAAATCGCATTTTCAATTTTTTCACAACGCCAGTCACCTAGTATTCTTGAACCTAGTGACACATCCATGTGCTGCCAGAAACTCTGGATTAATAAGAGTTTTCGGTAAGTTACATCCTTCAGAATAACGTCTTTTAAAAACAGCGAATGAAATTAATGTTTGACTCCTGGCATGGGTAATTGTGGTAGCGGCGGTTCACAGGACAAATACGATTGCTTTAAAACCTCTAGACTTTCCTTAGATTTACCCATGCTCTCATAGAGTCTCGCCAATTCAGCGGCTGCCTCTTTTAGCGCCCCCAAATGAATGCTTTGCTTAAAATAGTCCTCTGCTTGACCCCAAAGGTGATTTCTTAAACAGATTCTTCCCAACGATAAATACAACCCAGCATCGTCTGAATGATCACCAAGCCAACTCTCTGCGGTTTTAAGTTGTTTGTCCGGTTTCTCGCTTTCTAAAAGGCCGTAAACCACAACTAACTCCGCGTTCCAGCGCGCCTCTATGGATTTTTTCACCGCATCTTCGCTCAGTTTTAACGCCTTTTGTCGCTGTAATAACTTCACATAATGAATTAACAATGGCTGGTGAGTTTGTAAGGATGTGGGTAATTCCAACCATTTTATTTGCAGTTTTTCGGCGATTTTTGCCGGCGTTTCATTTCTGTACTGTTCAACTAAATTATCCAATTCAAATTCCGTTAAATGAACTTGCAGCTGATGCCATTTGGATTCGGTGAGTTGCTTTTTGATTTTCGGTAAAATTTGCTTAACGTTTTGCCACTGCCCAGCCTCGGCATACAGACTGCAAAGGCGCTCCTGAATTAATACATTACCAGTGAGCTCGTCGTCAGACTCTAATAATTCAATAGCTTCGCTGTGACGACCTTGTTCTTCTAAGATTTCCGACTTAGCCAAGCGAATGGCCAATACCCCGGTATTGTATTGTTGAGATTCATCGAGTATTTCCAGTGCTTTTTCGCTATTACCCAGCTTTTGCATTGCATAGGCGGCAACCATTAAATTAATTTCAGGCATGGGCGAGCGATTGGCAGAACGCAGTAACAGTTTTCTAGAAATTTCGTAATTGCCAACCAGATATTCAATAACACCTTGGGAGGTTTGACGCATAAGTTTTTGTTGAGATTTAATTCCTAAGACCCGCTTAAAAACGCGCACCATAAATAAAGCGGCTTTTTTGAGGTATTTATAGGCAATTAAAAACGCAATCAGCATAACCACAGCAAACCAAAAATTCACTTCTACTGTGGTTTTTCCTAACGAAATTAAGACATATCCGGGCGTTGCTAGTATAAATTTATTGAGAAAATACCCACCGACAAGAACCGCTAAAATAATCAGTAATATTTTTATGATCCGACTTTTCATTGCTGCTCTCCGTCTTTGGAAAGATCTTCCTCAGAATTTAAGCGATGAAATTGATCAAGATAAGCTTGAAGTTGTTGTTGGGATGTAAAAATTGTCGGTAGATTTTGCTCTACGGTTTGTAATTTTAATTCGGCAATTTCGGTTAACAGAGATTTAGCCGGACTGGACTCGGGAAAATATTCGGTCACAATGTTTTCGGCCTGGCTCAACGCGGCTTGATAAATAGCGGTTTCTTCACGCAATAAAGCGAGTTGCGCTTGTTCCAGTGAGAAACGCAGGTTTTGTCGAAGATAACCCACCGACGAAGGAGGCAAGAGAGGTCCGACGGGCTCGTTGTGATGCTGAATTTGAAGGTAAGGGCGACTCACCTCACCAAACCAACGACCCGCGGAAACAAACCAACCCTTGGTCATTTGCCACCAGGTTTGCGTTTCTTCTGCGGCTGCATCTTCACCCGCTAATAAATCGATGTCCTGGCCATGTAATTCCGGTTTTTGAAAGGTAGGCAGCTGATCAAGCGCTTCGGCTAAACCTTGTAATCGCAAATAAATGCCTTCGCGATCAATTTCATTTGCAAGCTTAAGAGCAGCAAGATCACGCGCCAGCGCTTCGCGCACCGCAAATAAATCGGGCAGCGCTAATTCACGCAATATTTGATCGGCCGCTTCCATTAAGCCAATGGCAGAACGTGCACTGCGATCAACCAATAATCTTTGATTTGCCAAACGCACTAAATAATGCGCTTCTGCCAACTGCCAATCTTCTCTGCTGGTATTTGAAAGCGCCAGTAAACGTTGATTGTGGCTATCTAATCGCAGCTGTAATTCTTGGAAATGTTTGTCGAGCGTAGCTTGTTGATTTTTATCGGACGCGGTCAAAGCTTGCAGCTTTTGATTCAACTGAGTATCCGCTTGATTTAATTGCGTTAAAGCGAGGTCACTCGATTGTACTTGTTCAGAAGCTTGTTCTACCGTGGTTTCTAATTGATTCCATTTTGGCGAAATGGATACATAGCCAAAAACCAACGCCGCAATCACGCCAAGGATCAAGATAAGATTTAATCCCACCAATAAACCAACAACACTGGAGCGCGTTTTTTGCTGGTGTTGTTTCGAGTGGTGGTGTTGTGCGTCGTGTTGTTGTGCGTCGTGTTGCTGCGCGGCTTTTTTAGGATTTTCCTCTGGGCTGCTCGCAGCTGTCTCGGCCTCTGTTTCAGTCGTTTCGGTTTGAGCAATCGGCTCTTGCGTTTCTGTTGATGTGCTTTCCGATTCTCGTGCGTCTAGCGCTGATGTTTCCGCTGAGGATTTTTCCTGTGCTGAGGCTTCAAGTGCTTCTGGCTCGGTTGAAGCGGAATTATTTTGCAGATCTTTTTTATCGGTCATGAACTTGGTGTCCTCACCCAGAAAACATCAATGCAGTTTATTCTGGTTTTGTTGAATCGTTCGAGAAAGATTATCAAATCTCGTTTGAGCTGTAGCGCAATCACTCTCTTAAAATTTAAAACTTAGGAACCTCTGATTAACTCATACTTGATTTAATCAGAGGACACATCCTTGTGCCGCGAGAAACTCTAGGTTAATCAGAGTTTCCCTTATTTTATGGTTAAAACTTTAACCCGAGACCATGGCATAGGCGTGATATAAGGTCTTTAGCATAATTTCGTCGGTAGCATTTTCTGCGATAAATACCTGAGAAAAACCCAATTGTTTGGCAAGCTCCGCCACACGCTTGCCAGGTACAATCACCGGCTGATGCACTAACGAGGTCAATCCACAATGTTTGATGGCTCGATGCACGTTTTCCAAGCTCTCGCCACTGTACGCCAAAATTATATCGTCTCGGTTGCGGCCAAAACCTTGGTCTATTAACGCGTGTAGGCTTTGACGCGGTTGGCTGCGTTCGTATAACTCACAATAATCCACGCGCGCACCACGTGCGGTTAAAACATCTGCTAATGTCGTGCGCCCACCAATGCCGCGAAAAATGAGCACTTTTTGGCCTTGTACATTATGCATGGCGGCAATTGCCAGTAAGGATTCGCTGTCCATTGTGTCGCCAACGTCACAGGCAATTTCAATGTTGTATTTGTGCGCGGCTTTCGCTGTTGCACGACCGACCGCATAAAACTCGGTATTTAAAGGAAGTTGCGGCCAAAACTGTTCGATTTCTTCAGCGGCATAATCTACCGCATTTTGGCTGACAAAAATGGCTTTGTGGTAGAGATCAAGATTCATTACTTGATCTCGTACGTGCTGACGAGCGGAGGGATCGGCGATCGGAACAATTTCCATCACCGGGCAAACCCAAACTTCAAATCCGGCCTTGTGCAGAAGTTGCAGTGTTTTTTGCGCTTGTTTTTCAGGACGTGTTAACCAAACCGTCATTGTGTGATTACATCCTTTTCCGTCATGGTTCTACGTCATTCAAAAATATCCGGGTAGTCAGAAAAACCGCGGATACTTCTTTAGAGTGTGGTATGGATTATTTACTCTACGTTGTGCCCATAAACATCTGCCAGAATTTTCCCTGCTCCGGCTTCTAATAAACGCTCAGCTAAAGTCACGCCCAATTGCTCTGCTTCGCTGGCGGTTCCGGTAATTTCATCGTGCAGCATTAAGGTACCGTCGGGTCGACCCACAAGACCGCGCAACCGTAATGATTCACCGTCAAGTTCGGCAAAACAACCGATTGGTACCTGACAACCGCCTTCTAAACGGCGATTCATGGCGCGCTCGGCAATAACTCGCTGCGCGGTTGCTTGGTGATGCAGAGGTTCAAGCAGTTTTAGTGTTGTTTCGTCGTCGGTACGACATTCAATACCCACAGCGCCCTGACCGCCTGCCGGTAGACTTAATTCTGTGGATAAGAATTCACGGATGCGTTCGGGCATTTCTAGGCGAATCAGGCCCGCCGCCGCGAGAATAATGGCGTCGTACATGCCGCTGTCTAGTTTCGCTAAACGCGTGTTGACATTGCCGCGCAAAAATTCAATTTTTAAATCGGGACGTACCGATGCGATCTGACATTGTCGGCGTAAACTTGAAGTGCCAACGATGGCGCCTTGAGGAAGAGATTCAAAACTTTCGTAATTATTAGAAACAAACGCGTCGCGAGGGTCTTCGCGCTCACAAATAACGGCCAAACCAAGACCTTCTGGGAAGTCCATGGGCACATCTTTCATGGAATGCACAGCGATATCGGTTTCTTTAGCGAGCAAAGAAGTCTCAAGTTCTTTAACAAACAATCCCTTGCCGCCAACCTTGGCTAAAGGAACATCAAGAATTTTATCGCCGCGACTGGTCATTGGAAAAAGCTCGACGGTAAGACCGGGATGACTTTCTTCGAGACGTGCTTTTACGTATTCGGCTTGCCACATCGCTAGGGCGCTTTCACGGGTGGCAATTCTTAGAACTTTACCATTACCATTGCCCGCAGAATGGGGCGTTTCGGAGACTTGTGACATGCTGTTTTCTCTTTTTTCGATATCGCTTTCATTCATTGAATGCTCGAAGTTTTGCCCATTTGCAATCCTAGCATCTAGACAAAACACGTTCTCAAGAGGTCGGATGATACAGCGTCACAAGCTTTGGTGAAACGACTACAACTGTTGCATGAGTTCTTTAACTGCCGCCAAGTGCCTGCGGCTAACCACTGGCTTGATGTCGCAGTCTGCCAGTAGCAATTGATAACTTTTATCAAGATTACGTTCTAACGCAACGATATGCTTTATGGAGACCAGCGCATTGCGATGAATACGAATGAATGATCCTGCGAACATGGTTTCTAATTCTTTAAGAGTATCATCAATCAGCGTGGTACCGCCGGTATGCACAACGGTGACGTACTTTTGATCGGCGCTGAAAAATCGAATGGTATCAATCTCGATCAATTCCACACCGCGATGGGTTTTCGCAGCTATGTGCTGACGAGACGGTACTTTTTCAGAGGTTGGATTATGGCGTTGGCGCTGAAGGCGATTTAAGCGCTTAGCATTATCTAAAGCTTCTCGTAATTGCTCGGCACGCACCGGTTTTAGCAGATAACCAACGGCTTTCACATCAAAGGCTTCTAGGGCGTATTGATCGTACGCTGAACAGAAAATAATAGCGGGAGGGTCTTCTAACTGCTGAATTTGGTTGGCCACTGCCATGCCGTCTTTGCCGGGCATGCGAATATCCAAGAGAATTAAATCGGGATCAAGACGCTCAATTTCTGACAAGGCGTCATTGCCGTTACTGGCTTCACCAACAACCGAACAATCTTCGATGTTTTCCAGCATTTTTTGTAAACGTGCCCGCGCGAGAGGTTCGTCATCGACTATCAGAATATCCATACATTCTATTTTTTTGTGCTTAGGTGATGTTGTGTTTTTATGGTTTTTAAGTTCGTGTTAATAGTGATTAACGTCCCAATAAATCGGGTTCTGCAAAATCTGTTTGCAATTTTGAAGGATCGTAGCTTAGACAGACTTGATAAGTGTCGTCGTTAACGTTTGTCTCAAAAGTAGAAGCTCCCGGACAATAAGCCGACAAACGCGCGCGAATGTTCGCCAACGCGATACCATTGCCTTTGCGAGCGGAGCGTTGTGAAGTGAATAAAGGATTAGTTACGCGTATTTCTACACGGGTAGCGCTGGCATCGACTTCAATGATAATTTCGCCACCTTCTGGAATTGGCTCGATACCGTGGTAGACCGAATTTTCAACCAAGGGTTGTAAAATCATGCTGGGAATGAGCACAACGGAGAAATCGCCACTTTTTTGCCAACGAATGGTCAACCGGCCATCAAGTCGCAACTTTTCAATCGATAGATACTGCTCAACCAGTTCTAGCTCGGTGGTTAAACTCACCAGCGCAGGCTTAGCCAAACTCGCACGGAACAGATCGCACAAATCTAGAGTAACTCTCTCGGCCTTTTCTGGCTCAAGAGTAATTAGGCTAACGATGGAGTTCATGCTGTTAAATAGAAAGTGTGGACGAATCCGCGCCTGCAACGCTGAGATTTGCGCCTCGGCGCTGGCCTGTTGCTGGAAATACAACTGCTGCTGCAAATACAAATAACGCAATACAATGCCGCCAATAATGGCCGAGATTAGCCCGGTTCTCGCCAGCGTATCACTATTAATTTCGGTATAGATCATCCATTGCGACAGCGCCGTAAACCCAAGCGAAACCGCCACAACCAATAAATAACTGATGCAACCTGCCGCTAATTCGGTGATTGAGCCCAACCAAAAGCGAATCCGACACAAAATTGCAGCACTGATAAGCGTAATCCACTGCACCAGCATCGACAGTTGACCCAAGATTGGCCAATCGAAATGACTCAGTGACGAACGCGCAAGCACCAAAGCTAACGCGATTAATTCGGCACCCATTACTAAAAATAATACCGACTGCAATGAACAGATGTCGGGAATAAAAGGCCGCTTTCTCCGAGAGGAAATCTCAAGATGGCTGTTGTTCGTGCGAGGCTTATTGTTCAAATTTTTCTCGTTTATAAGGCTGATCTTTTCCAAATGATCATTCGGTAATTTATGGATTTTAAGCGCCAATTTTTATAGGTTTGAACCTACTCTATGATCATCCAAATTTAATATTCATTCTAATATTAAAGATTTAACGCTTTTAAAAAAGTGACGACGGGTAATTTTTTGAAAACTCATTTCACTTTACGTCATTACGCGGGCGTTTATTCAATTATTCGCGTAATTTGATTAAACTCTTAACAGAATCTCTGATTAACTCATCCATGATTTAATCAGGGGACAGAAATTGACAATGCGATTTCCAATTTCTCCACAATTTCAATCACTTACAGTTTTTGAAATTGCCGACACATCCGTGTGTCGCCGGAAACTCTAGCGTCTATGTTGATTCGACTTAAATGGCTACACTGACGCTACTTTCTATTGATGAATTTTACTAACCGCAAGCTGATCCGTTTGCCAACGAATTTAAACCGTTATCCGAGCAAGAATCACGGGAAGAAATCCCTGCACTGCTTTTCTTAATACAAGGCCAGTATCCATGTCTTCAGACTCATCGACCAATCAACAATGGGGCGGACGCTTCAGCGAACCTACCGACGCTTTTGTACAACGCTTTACCGCTTCTGTGGATTTTGACCAACGCATGTACAAACAAGACATCGAAGGTTCCATCGCCCACGCGACCATGCTCGCTAAGGTTGGAGTTCTCACCAATGAGGAACGCGACCAAATTATTACGGGCTTGCGTCAGGTAGAAGAGGAAATTACCAACGGCACTTTCCAATGGAGTGTTGAGCTTGAAGACGTGCACATGAACATTGAAGCGCGTTTAACTCAGTTGATTGGGATTACGGGTAAGAAGCTACATACGGGCCGCTCTCGTAATGATCAGGTCGCAACCGATATTCGCTTATACCTTCGCGCTGAAATTGATTTGATTAACGAAGAACTAAAGCGCCTACAGACCGGCCTTTTAGACTTGGCCGAGCGTGAAGCCGAGACCATTATGCCAGGCTTTACACATCTGCAAACCGCGCAGCCTGTGACCTTTGGTCATCATCTATTGGCGTGGTTTGAAATGCTCAAACGCGACGCCGACCGTTTGACAGACTGCCGTAAGCGACTTAATCAATCGCCACTTGGTGCCGCGGCCTTAGCAGGAACCAGTTATCCCATTGATCGCGCTTATACTGCTGAACTGTTAGGCTTTAGCAAACCGACCGAAAATTCGTTAGATTCCGTATCGGATCGCGATTTCGCCATCGAATTCTGCGCGTTTGCGAGCATTTTGTTCACGCACCTATCACGCGCCTCTGAAGAATTGATTCTTTGGACGTCGGCACAATTCAATTTTATCAATTTACCCGACCGCTTCTGTACCGGCTCATCCATTATGCCGCAGAAGAAAAACCCCGACGTACCCGAGCTTGTTCGCGGCAAAACCGGTCGTATTCACGGTCATTTGATTGCACTTTTAACGTTGATGAAATCTCAACCCTTGGCCTACAACAAAGACAACCAAGAAGACAAAGAACCAGTTTTCGACGCTGTTGATACGGTGAAAGACTGTTTACGTGCCTTTGCCGATATGATTCCGGCCATTGAAGCGAAAAAAGACTCTATGTACGAATCGGCCAAACGTGGCTACGCCACTGCTACCGACCTTGCCGATTATTTGGTTCGTAAAGGTTTGCCATTTAGAGATGCGCATGAAGTTGTTGGCCGATCGGTTGCCTTTGCGCTTGAAAAGAATTTAGATTTATACGAACTGGAGCTCGAACAGCTACAACAATTCTCAGATATTATTGGTGAAGATGTATTCGAAGTTCTGACCTTAGAGGGCTCGGTCGCCGCGCGCGATCATTTTGGCGGCACCGCACCCAACCAGGTTCGCCAAGCTATTGCCAGAGCTAGAACCGAAATGAGCCCTTGGTAAAAGGCGCTTTCCATAAATCGCACGCGTGCACAAAACAGATTCACACTTATGAATCAACCCATCGCCAACCCACAGGTTCAGCACGGTTTAGATGCAAAACGTATCACCGAGCTAAAAAACCGCTTTCTTTCCATCAGCGAAGAAAAGTTGGCGCGCACGCGTCTGGAATTAAACGAACGCCAGCAGGTGGTTCTCGACACGTTGGCGGCGCTGTTTCACTACAATCATCCCGCTTTGCCTGGGTATGTGGGCTCTCACACGCCATCCGGTCTGCACGGTTTTTCGATCACCAATCGTAACAAGCTCGCTATTAAACGTTTAGCGAACGATTTTTCGTTCGAAGAACCCAGCCACGATGCGCAAATTCAAGCCTTGTTTGTGATGGGTAGTGTAGGCAGCATCATTCATGGTGGACGCAGCGATATCGATTTGTGGATTTGCCATTCTCCGCAACTCGATGACAACGGTAGAAAACTGCTGCAACAAAAAGGTGATCGCATTAGCCGCTGGGCAGAGGCCTTCGGCGCTGAGCTGCACTGCTTTGTAATGTCGAGCGACGCCTTTAAAACCGGCAATCTTGCCGACTTAGATAATGAATCCAGCGGTAGCTGTCAGCAGTTTTTACTGCTCGACGAGTTTTATCGTTCCGCCATTTGGCTCGGTGGCCGCGTGCCCATGTGGTGGTTTGTTCCACCCCAATTTGAAGGTCACTACGATCACTTTAGTCAAAGCCTGATAAGAACCGGTATTGTAGATAAAAACGATGTTATCGATTTTGGATCGATTGCCAGCGTTCCCGTAGAAGAATTTGTGGGCGCCGGAATTTGGCAGCTCTTTAAAGGCATAGAAGCACCCTACAAATCGGTGCTAAAACTGTTGTTGTTAGAAGTCTATTTGAGCGAATTTCCACGAATTAAAAGTTTGGGGATCGAATTTAAAGAAAAGGTCTACGAAGGCGAGACGCATTTAAATCGACTCGATCCTTATTTGGCACTCTATCAGCGTGTTGATAACTATCTAAAAGGTAGAAAAGAACGCAAACGCTTAGAGTTGGTGCGCCGTAGTTTGTATTTTTTAGCGCATTGTCCGCTAACGCAAAAACCTTCCTCTCTTGGTTGGCAATGGCGATTACTGCAAGAACTCGTGCACGGCTGGGGTTGGCAACACCGACAGTTAGCACGCTTAGATACGCGTAACAAATGGAAGGCTAATCAGACTAATCTTGAAAAGCAAAATCTGGTGCAGGAGCTCAACCGCAGTTATCGCTACATTTGCGATTTTAGCGCACGCCTGGGCTTAGAAAGTGTTGTTACGCAAGAAGAGATGAGCATTCTGGGTAGAAAGCTCAATGCTGCCTTTGATCGCCGCGCCGGCAAGATAGAATTAATTAACCCAGATATTTCCGCTGACATCAGCGAGCGCTTTTTACTGTTCAAGCGAACAGAACACACCGACACCGTCGATTCTTGGCAAGTGTTTGGTCTGCCAACCAAGACCACCTCACCCACCATTAACTTTTTGCTTAAGCAAACTCACAGCCTTAGCGAGCTGCTTTGCTGGTGTTATTTAAACGGGGTTTATACAACGGAATCTGAGGTGATTGTTCGCGATAAAAGCTTACAACAAAGCCACATTCTACAATTTATGAGTGCGCTCAAAGCGTGTATTCCGTTGCCATTGGTAAAACCAAAACACACGCAATTTTTAACATTTCCTACGGTTACGCAATTTTTGGTATTTGCGAACCTATCGAATACGGTAGAGCTGAGTAAAGATCAGCGCAGCAATGCCGATTCGAAAGATGTTTTCAGCTACGGCAAAGATCATCTTAATATCGTTCAAACCATTGAGCTTGTGTATGTGAACAGTTGGAACGAGGTCGTTTGTCAAAGCTTCACGCAAAACGCCGTGTCAGAACTGGCAAAACGCTATTTGCAGATTCACTACAATCAGCCCGTTGAACAAAGTGCTCCGGAGGTTTTTGTACAAAGCCCGCATGGAGAGTTTAACTACGCCATTTGCGACCGTCTTAAGGTATTTTTAAAAGACCTACTGGAGCAACTGCACCGCCAGCGTCAACGCGGCCCAGAGGTTGGCCTACGTTATGTCTTTCAAACCGGTGGCAAGTACCATGTACTGCGCTCTTTCCCCAATAAACCTCACGTAGACACCTTCAACAGTCTCGACCAACTTAACGCTGGCCTGCAAAGACCTCAAAGTAAAAATTCGGTATTGGCTCTTGATCGCCACACGTTGCCAACATCACCTTTAAGATTGGTCATCGAAAACAGTCAGAACGAAGGTATTCATGTTTTTGTGATGCCGTTGGCGCTGCATCGCGCACGCGTATTCTTTGTGGATAACAACAAGAGCATGCTGCAATTGCAGTTTCCCTTTGGCCACCTAGATAACCTGCTGCATTCCATCAGACACTTCATCACCAATGTTTTGAACAAACAACCTCTGTTGAGTGACCGCAGAGCCGATATTGCCGCAACTCCCTTCGCCTGTGATTATCCAATTAGCTTCCATAAGCTCGTGCAAAATAATCATCAATGGGATCGTTGTGAACCTATGGAATTGAGCCATCGGGCGCCCACGTTTTCGGAGTTCGAAGTTAAAGCCATTGTCGAACCACTGGGTTCAGATCAATTGCACTATCGCCTGTTTTGCGATCAATTTGAGTTTTCCGGCAGTCTTCAACAGCAAGTGGCCGCGGTTCGGCAATTTATTTTGTCTCAGCGTAAAGGTGATAAACACTATCCTTGCTACCTATCCGACGTGGATATTTCTCTGTGTCGCGAGCAAATTAATCACGGTGGCGATTTGCTGTTAAGTCATTATTTGATGGTCAAAAACGATATTGAGCAAAAACTTAACTCCACTCTCGTTCGCTAGCTTTCATTGCACAAAAACGCTGATCAGTCCCGAGTTGCCACAATACCGAAATGTGTTATTAACACAACTTATCGTAAGCTACTGAAATTACAGAGAAAGTGAGTACTTCTGCAATTCTTTCTTCCTTTCAGTTCGGTCATACCATAAATAATCCAAAGATCTGATTGCTTAACCCGCATCCAAATTGTGCGCATTTGTCGCGCGTTTGATATACTTTGAGGCTATTTTTTGTGGTCATCAAAACATGTTTAAGAATTTCTTCTCCAGCATTCGAAATATGCGTTTAACGTTCGCTAAACGGCTCGCATTGGCGACAACCGTGCTGGTGTACTGCGTTGTAGTGTCTGGGTGTGGCCAAACCGGCCCGCTTTATTTACCCGAAGACAAACCAGAAACACCAAAAACCACCTCAAAATAACGTTTTGCCCAGACTTATTTAGACCTGAACTTTTTGCTTTACCGGATTAATCATGACCCAATTCACCGAGAATAACGGTGCGCTGTTCGTAGACAACCTATCTGTCGCTGAACTTGCCAAAGCCTACGGAACACCTTTGTACATCTACAGCCAAACGGCTATCACACAAGCGTTTAACGAATTTAAAAACGCACTGGGTGATTTTCCATCACTGATTTGTTACGCCGTTAAAGCTAACTCCAACCTTTCTATCTTGAAAGTTCTGGCCGATCTCGGCAGTGGCTTTGATATTGTTTCATTGGGTGAGCTGGAGAAAGTTCTCAAAGCTGGCGGCGATCCGGCCAAGATCGTGTTCTCTGGTGTGGGTAAGTCGGTACAAGAAATGAAACGCGCCTTAGAGGTCGGTGTTGCGTGCTTTAATGTCGAATCTGAGGCCGAACTTGAGCGTTTGAGTGATGTTGCCGTCGGTGAAGGTAAAACCGCAAAAATCTCTTTGCGTGTAAATCCCGACGTAGATGCGAAAACACACCCTTACATTTCTACGGGGCTTAAAGAAAATAAATTTGGTATCGAGTTCAATCGCGCCATCGACGTATATTTAAAAGCAAAGGCGCTTCCTGGAATTGAGATTGTCGGTATCGACTGCCACATTGGCTCGCAACTAACACAAGCGACTCCATTTTTAGACGCGACCGATCGAATTCTCGTACTGGTTGAGCAGCTAAAAAATCATGGCATTGTATTAAAACACGTCGATTTAGGCGGTGGTTTGGGTGTTACCTACAAAGACGAAACTCCTCCTGCGGTTGCAGATTACCTGTCGCCAATTCTTGCCAAGCTTAAAGATTTAAAGGTAAGTCTGATGCTTGAACCGGGTCGAGCTATTGTCGCCAACGCCGGTATTTTGGTTACCAAAGTAGAATACTTAAAACCTACCACCGAGAAGAACTTCGCTATTGTTGATGCTGCGATGAACGACAACATCCGACCATCGCTTTATCAAGCGTGGCAAGAAATTCGTCCAGTACGATCCAGTGACGCGGCACCAGACACATGGGATATTGTCGGCCCGGTTTGCGAAACCGGAGACTTCTTAGCAAAAGGCAGAACCCTAGCAATCTCTGCGGGAGATTATTTGGCAATGTTTGGTGCTGGCGCTTATTGCTTTAGCATGAGTTCAAATTACAACAGTCGGCCCAGAGCCTGCGAGCTGCTCGTTGACGGTGACACATCGCGAGTTATTCGCCAGCGTGAAAGCTTCGACGATCTTATTCGTGGCGAATTGGTTGGTAACGCCTAATCATGAGAATTCGATTTACTAAAATGCATGGCTTGGGTAATGACTTTGTCATGATCGATGCAATCAGTCAGCGCCCCAATTTAACCGCCGAGAACGTTAGAAAACTGTGTGATCGTCGTTTTGGTATTGGCTGCGATCAACTGCTCGTCGTTGATCACCCAACCACTCCTGACATCGATTTTAAATATCGCATCTTCAACTCTGACGGCAGTGAGGTACAAAATTGCGGTAACGGCGCTCGCTGTTTCGCAAAATTTGTTCGCGAGCGAAAACTCACCGGCAAATCGAGAATTTCGGTAGAGACTTGCGCCGGAGTCATGATTTTGGAAGTTAATAAAGATGAAACCGTGCGGGTTAATATGGGTGAACCCATTTTGGCACCTCACAAGATCCCATTTGCCGCGCCCGAACAGTTAACGAGCTACCCAATCATCGTAGATGATCAGCAATACGAGATCGGTTCGGTATCAATGGGCAATCCACACGCGGTATTATTTATTAATGATACAGAAACAGCTCCGGTTCAAACCCTTGGCGCTAAAATAGAGTGCCATCCAGATTTTCCAGAAAAGGTGAACGTTAGCTTTGCTCAAGTAATGTCACGAACCGAAGTGAAATATCGCGTCTTTGAACGCGGTGTTGGCGAGACTTTAGCCTGTGGCACAGGCGCTTGCGCCGCGGTTGCTTGCGGCATTGTGCAAGGCAAGCTCGACAACAATGTGACCGTACACCTAAGAGGCGGTGATCTAAAAATTCAGTGGCAAGGTGTAGGCCACCCTCTTTATATGACCGGACCTGCGGTTACCGTATACCATGGCCAGGTAAGAATATGAGCGAGAATCTAGACCCAAATACGTTGCAACCGGCTACGGTTGCTGAGTTTTTAAAACAGAATCCCGATTTTTTTATTGAGCACTCTCAGCTATTACAGTCCATACGATTGCCCCATGACAGCGGTTCGGCAATTTCGTTGATTGAAAAACAAATCAGTGTACTGCGAGATAAAAACGTTGAACTGCGCCACCGACTGAATGATCTTGTCGAAAATGCCCGCGATAACGATATCTTGTTTGATAAGACTCGACGTTTGGTTCTAGGTTTACTTGAAGCAGAAGATCTCGGCGATTTAGTTGATGCACTTCACTACAGTTTCGATAGTGACTTTCGGGTGCAATACACCAGCTTAATCGTGTTTTCAGAATCGGGAGATGAGCGGATCGGTCCAGCGCGTGTAATGTCGCTAAAAAGTGCGCAAAGAATGTTACCCAGATTTGTCCGCCTAAACAAAACCCTGTGTGGGCAATTCTCTCCGGAAGACCTTGCGGAGCTCTTCCCAAAGAACTACGCTCAAATTGGATCCTGCGCAGTAACACCGCTATCAAATGGATACCCGTTGGGTGTGCTCGCCATTGCCAACTCAGACCCCAATTATTACCGCTCCAGCATGGGCACTTTGTTTTTAAGCTATATTGCCGAAGTGCTGAATCGTTGCTTGCCAAGAGTACTAGAGAACTGACCGCCACAGATAAGCAAAAATGCCTATCTGTGGCAACGAGTGACTATATCGGTCGGCTACCGTAATTACTCGAAGGTTTTTGTGGAGGATCACCAGTCACATTAGACTCAATATGATTGATTTTTCCGCCACGAGAAAGAAATTCTTCAATTTGCTGTTGAAGTTCTAGGCGTTCTTTCTCTTTCGCCGTCAAACTATAATCAACATCTATGTCATGAGAGTCGCTATCTGATTCAGATTCGGATGCAGACTCAGATAGATCATCATCAGAGCCGGCTTCAATGTCCGCAGAATCATCTTCGAATTCATCTACAGCTTCGTCGACCATATATCACCTTTTAAAATACAAATCAGCGGTTACAAATATGAGTGCTTGGTATTAAGAACAGTATTTATAGCGCAACTTTTGGAATTTTTACTCAGTTTTCATCGATATTTTTTAGTTTTTTTATTTATAAAAAGCATAATAAAAAGCTAAAAAATGTATATCTAAAAACCTGAGTAAGGACGCGATATTAGCAGTCTTCGAATATTAGCGGCGAGTAGAAAAAATCCTGAATATCAGACGATTTAATGCGCAAAAAGAAGGGCCGTCTTTTAGGACGTAAAGGTAGATAAAGCTTCCCGCAGGTTACGGGAAGCAGCAGGTAGGTACCGAAGTTAAACCGCGTCTGCGCCAGTTTCACCGGTTCTGATACGTACAATCTCATCAAGTGAGGTAATAAAGATTTTACCATCACCAATTTTACCGGTTTGCGCAGCTTTAGTAATCGCGTCCACCGCTTGCTCGACCACAGAGTCATCAACGGCCAGTTCAATTTTTACCTTAGGCAGAAAATCAACCACATACTCAGCACCGCGATAGAGTTCGGTGTGACCCATTTGGCGACCAAATCCTTTCACTTCGGTTACGGTCATACCTTGTACACCGA
This sequence comes from Sessilibacter sp. MAH3, assembly GCF_054658275.1. Classification (NCBI taxonomy): domain Bacteria; kingdom Pseudomonadati; phylum Pseudomonadota; class Gammaproteobacteria; order Cellvibrionales; family Cellvibrionaceae; genus Sessilibacter; species Sessilibacter sp. MAH3. Next base: position 116,084 of record NZ_BAAGIE010000006.1, read on the forward strand.
CTTCAGACAAAGCACTGCGTACATCATCGAGTTTAAATGGCTTGATAACAGCGGTGATCAACTTCATTTATGTATCCTTTATAGTAATTTTTCTTACTTGTTTGGCCTTACGCACTGTCCGAAGTTTAAGCGTTGGTAATAATATTATGCGCCTATTTGTTAAACCTTAACATACAATGACGCGATTTCCAGAACCGGGGATTGTGCGCTTACAGAATTATCTCCGATTTCCAGTCTTGCAACAACGGACTGCCTGTACGACCGACCCACAACCAGTTAATTCCTAAATCCAACCTTTTAAATAGCTTCAAATCAGAAGCCAGATTCAACTACTATCTATTCAACTACTATCTATTCAACTACTATCTATTCAACTACTATCTATTCAACTACTATCTATTCAACTACTATCTAATAGCACTGATGAATAATTTAACTGATCTAGATTAAAGTTGTGTTTAAAAACACCGAGATGTTAGAACAAAAAAGCCCGCATTAAGCGGGCTTTTTTTTGCAGAATGGGAAATTATTTTCCAGTGAACTCAGGGTACGCTTCCATACCACATTCAGAGATATCAACACCTTCAAACTCTTCTTCTTCGCTTACGCGAACACCCATGATTAATTTGATGATGTACCAAACAACCAAGCTTGTTACGAATACCCAAACGAAGATGGTTAGTAGGCCTACGATTTGGCCACTGAAGGTTGCATCTGAGTCTGACAATAGAACTGCCAACACACCCCAAATACCAACCACACCGTGAACGGAAATTGCGCCGACAGGATCGTCGATTTTCAATTTATCCAAAGCAAGAATGCTGAACACAACCAATACGCCACCAATAACACCAATAATGGTTGCTAGCAAAGGCGATGGATCAGCAGGTTCTGCGGTAATCGCCACCAAACCAGCTAAGGCACCGTTAAGAGCCATGGTTAAGTCTGCTTTACCAAATAAGATGCGCGCAACAAGTAGAGCCGCAATTAAACCACCAGAAGCAGCTGCGTTAGTATTTAAGAATACACTTGCTACTTCGTTTGCAGAGCCAATGGCAGATAGCTGTAAAGTAGAACCACCGTTGAAGCCGAACCAACCCATCCAAAGAATGAACATACCTAGAGCTGCCAAAGGTAGGTTTGCACCTGGGATCGCGTTGATTTCACCGTTAGGACCGTATTTACCTTTACGTGGACCAAGTACAAGCACACCCGCAAGCGCTGCTGCGGCACCTGCCAAGTGAACGATACCAGAACCCGCATAGTCGCTATAGCTTAGCTCGAACAAACCAAATACAGAGTTACCGCCCCAAGTCCAGCCACCTTCCATTGGATAGATAACGCCGGTCATAACAACTGCGAACAACAAGAACGCCCAAAGCTTCATACGCTCAGCAACTGCACCAGAAACAATCGACATAGCGGTAGCAACGAATACTACTTGGAAGAAGAAATCTGAAGCACCTGAATAAGGTAGAGAAGAGTCTTCAACACCATTGCGGAAATCTGCTTGAGATGAAAGAACGCCGGCAATCGCTTCTTCTGTCATAGAAGCGACGCTATCAGTTCCAGTTAGGAAATAACCGCCGCCGTACATAAATTCGTAACCACACACTAAATACATGGTACAAGCGATTGCGAATAACGCGACGTTTTTGGTAAGAATTTCAGTGGTGTTTTTGGCGCGAACCAAGCCTGACTCCAGCATGGCAAAACCCGCCGCCATCCACATCACTAACGCTCCGCACACAAGAAAATAGAATGTGTCCAGAGCGTACTGGAGTTCATAAACATTGTTTTCCATAGCAGATCCCCAAGGCTCCAATTTATCGATTTTTTAAAACAAAATTCAGCATTAACTAGCTGCTTACAGCGCGTCTTCGCCAGACTCACCAGTACGAATTCGAATGACCTGTTCTAGGTTTGAAACGAAGATTTTGCCATCTCCGATTTTGCCGCTGTGAGCGGCTTTGCTAACGGCCTCAACAACTGCTTCTAGTTGATCATCGGAAACCGCTACTTCGAGTTTGGTCTTCGGCAGGAAGTCAACAACATACTCCGCGCCGCGGTACAACTCGGTGTGACCTTTTTGGCGACCAAAGCCTTTCACTTCAGTAACCGTAATACCCTGAACACCGATATCGGATAGAGCCTCTCTAACAGCGTCCAATTTGAACGGCTTGATAACCGCGGTAACTAATTTCATATTTATCCCCTAAAAATGTGCTTTAAGTTTGCCAGCGTGAAACGCTCGATTGTTGCTCAGACAGTTGGTGCAATATTTGGAAGCAACCACCCATTGCGAAAACTTGTTAGCCCCGCGAACAATTTCATCGATGTTAGGTTCGGTTGACCTGAGTCTGCACCACCACATCCGAACTTATATCTCTCTCTAAAAAATTAGAGTTTTGAATGTTGCAATCGCTAGGGGTCAAAATGCCGCGCTAAGCGCGGCAAATAACTTAGAAAGTTTTGGTCCAAGAAATCCACGCTAATGGATCTTCTTCACCAGACTCTTCGTCAGCGTCGCTTAGAGAGATAGTGATATCACCCCAATCGCCGTATGACTTAGATAGGTCAACTTGGAAGTAACCGTAACTGCCTACACCTTGCTCATCTAAAACAGCATCGCCGTCGTGGTCGAAATCGTAGTAACCGTAAGTAAGGCCCAAGCCCCAGTCGTTACCTAGATCAAAACCTGCACCGAAGTAGTAGTGCACGTCACCTTCTACAAATCTTTCAGGCTCATCAACTTCGCTGTTTACGGTGTAAGCAACGCCAGCGCTGAATATGTTGTAGCTAAAATCAAGTAAGACTTCACCGAAGTTAATATCATCAGTAGTTGGGTATAGGTAATAGTTGTAAGTAACGCTATAACCTAAATCACCGGCTTCACCGGCGTAACCTAAGTACAAATCCACTTCGTTACTGCCAAAGTCGGTATTTGACAACCAAGTACCTGCGAAGAAACCACTTTCGTCTGTGTAATCGATACCACCAGAAATTGCAGCACCATTTGCGGTTTGAGTGACACCACGCCAAACGTAGTCGCTTGATAAACCGATATTGGTACTTACTTCTGCCATGGCAGTTGTTGAACCCAATACAACAGCAGCGACAGCTCCAGCCATCAAACTTTTTGCCAATTTCATTCGTTGAGTCTCCAAAAGTGTGCTCTTTGATCTTGTAATTTTGACCGAGTATTTCTAAAAGAAGTGAGATAATCAGCCCGCTCACCGATTTAGCACTTGACATGCCAAAAGCACTTTTTTCATGCATTACAAAGACTTACCGCCATGTTCTTACCACTGCGGGCGCGCCCATATTGGTAATGCTTATAACGAAATGCATTAAATTGCGACAAATATCACGTACAAGTACATTTACAGTGCGTGTGAACTATAAACAAAGAGTTTGGTATTTTCACCAGTAGATTTTTCATTAATGGAACTATCCATCAAATCAAAACATCACCAAAAAAGGTCACTTTGTGATCAAACCTCTTCTAAAAACTCAAAAAACTTTAATTTTCTTAGAATTTAGAAAGATATCTTGAAGGGAAACCGCAAATAGGAAGCACCAAAATAATGCAAATCAATGATTTGATCAGCCAATTCAGGGCAGTAATACTTTATGAACTAAATCAGAAAATTAAACACTCATGAAAAATAATTAGATAGCTTGAGCTATATCCAAAAAAACCTCACCAAAACCAAGCCCGCAAATACGCCCAAAAACTGTTTACCTAAATCAAATACTGTTTACCTAAAAGAGCTCTCATTAACTCCGCCATGATTTAATCAAAGGACAAAAGTTAAAACGCACCTTCCATTTTCTTCTCAACTTCAATTACTTATGACTCTTGGAGTTGCTAACACCTTACTGTATTGCGAAAACATTGGTAGCGAACGTTTTTAAAAACCGCAGGCATAATGACATAATAGCCAACTTCCTATTAACGATGACATTCGGCCTCAGTTTATGAATCCATTTGAAGATCTAATTAATAAAATACCGAATCCTCTCTCTAATCCTGTATTCGACTCCATCATTGAGAAAGTCATCCAAGAACACAAATTAGTAAGCCGAGTTGAATTCGATGCTCAAACCAAGGTACTGGAACAAACAGAAGCACGAGTCAAAGAATTAGAAGCGCTCGTTACAGCACTTGAGCTAAAGCTTTCTAGCCAGCAAAGTTAAGGCAATGCGTTTGGCGCCCAATGTAAAGGGCGCTGCTTTAGAAGATCACATAATCGCGAGCAACTGCACAGAGCGCGCAATCTGTTCAAACGTGAACAAAATACAGTTTTAGTGTCCTGCCTGACCAACGCCTTCTGCCTGATTCCGATCTAAACTCACCCCTAGATTCAATGCGATATTACTGATCTACACCTCTTCTCCTAGAAAACCGAAAAACAGGCATAAATAGCTTTTAACGACTACGCTTACTATTCATCTCTCTTGCGCCAAGGTAGCCAACGAATGTTTGTACTAGCGTCGTCGCTCACGAAACAACAATCCGAAAATGAGCAGTTAAGCCGAAAGATCCGAGAACTAGAAGACGAGCTATCGTCATTGCGGATGGAAAACCAAGCTCTCAGCGCGCAAGCGGATGATTCAGGCAGCTCGCCACAATCGTTATTCAAAGATCAACTCATTCACAACCTGTTGAGATCGCTCTACCAAATCAGTGGTATTCGTCAAACCGTGCTCGAGTCTTTTGAACGCGTAGAGAAGCAGACAACCACGGTAGCCAGTATCAATAACTTGTTCGACGTTTCTTCAACGTCTCTCCACGATATTATTCGTTCAATGCAAGGAATGGGGCATCGTATGTCTGGCATGACAACCAGTATTGCCGGGCTTTCAGATACCGCGGGAAGCATCAATGATTTCGTATCGACTATCACAAGCATTTCCGATCAAACCAACTTGCTCGCTTTAAACGCAGCTATCGAGGCCGCACGCGCCGGTGATTCGGGACGGGGTTTTAGTGTAGTGGCCGATGAGGTGAGATCGCTTGCTAACGAAACCAATAAATCCGCGAGTGAAGTTTCAGAATTGGTCAAAAACATCATCAATTCGACCAAGTCTGCGGTGGTTTCTGTTGATGAAATCAAATCCAACAACGAAGAGCTTTCTTCAGGGGTTACCAACCTAAACCAGCACTATTCTTTGATCGTTGATAACTGTAAGTCGATCACCAACACAATCACCGAATCAGCACACAAGTCTTTTATACAGACCGTTAAACTCGATCATATTGTGTGGAAGGGAGACGTCTATGCTTGCGTTTCTGGTGAATCGTCGAAATCTATCAGTGAATTTACCAACCACCACAGTTGCCGATTGGGTCAATGGTGCGACCAGCAAAATCACACGCCTGTTGGTCAAAAACCCGCCTTCAAAAAACTCCATACTCCGCATCAAGAGATACACAACCACGGAGTTGCGGCATTGGAAGCCTCCAGAAATGGCGATCAGAAAAAAGTTGTGGAACATTTGAGCTTGATGGAATCCGCCAGCGAAAAAATGATGTCCTTACTGGAGGAACTGAGCGAGACTTGATAAAGACAAGTAAAAGAAGCCGATAAAGTCTATTGATCCATACAGACGTCTTCAGTCTTAGCGATCAATAACGTTCGTAGAGCGCTTATATTACTTACTTATTCTATAAATTCAGACGAAAGTTTAAAACACCATCTAATTTAGACAGATCGGCGAAATTCCATTAAATTTGGGCTCATTTATCAACAAATAGCCTCAATGGAGTGAAGCCAAAATGTCCCTGGCCGTTGTCCTGACCCGCGCCCAACATGGCGTCAATGCACCACAGGTAACCGTCGAGGTTCATCTTTCGAGTGGATTACCCAGCCTGAATATCGTTGGATTACCAGAGACGGCCGTTAAAGAATCCAAAGAGCGCGTACGAAGCGCGTTGCTCAACAGCCACTTCGAGTTTCCGGCAAGAAGAGTCACCATAAATCTTGCCCCAGCAGATCTTCCCAAAGAAGGCGGTCGCTACGATCTTGCTATTGCGCTAGGCATATTAGTCGCTTCAGATCAACTGCCCGCACAGTGCATTGCAGACGCAGAATTTTACGGCGAGCTAGCGCTTTCAGGAGAAATACGCCCGATTCGCGGGATTATCCCCGCCGCAATAACCTGCCTGGAGGCTGGGCGATCACTGTACGGATCACAGAAAAACGAGCAAGAACTGGCATTAATTGAAGGCTTGAATTGCTTTGCAGTAGATAACCTCCTCAATTTATGCGCCTTATTAAAACAGCAAATTCAATGGCCAAAACCTAAGGCAGAACGTTACGCCTCTGAAGTAAGCCATCTGGACCTCTCCGAGGTGAAAGGTCAGCATCAAGCCAAGAGAGCCTTGCTCGTCGCAGCAGCCGGAAGGCACAACTTGCTGTATTTCGGTCCTCCCGGAACGGGTAAAACCCTATTGGCGAAAAGATTACCGGGAATAATGCCCTCGCTTACCAGTAGTGAAGCTCTCAAGGTCGCGGCGGTGTATTCGGTTGCAGGAATGAACCATCACCTCTGGCAACAGCCACCACTGCGCTCGCCACACAACAGCTCATCAATGGCGGCGATGGTTGGTGGAGGATCAAATCCAAAGCCCGGCGAAATTTCTTTGGCTCATCTCGGCGTTTTATTTCTCGACGAGTTCCCAGAGTTCCCGCGCCAGGTCCTTGAAGTACTGAGAGAACCTCTTGAATCTGGCCAAATCAATATTGCTCGCGCCAATCATCGCGTTACCTATCCAGCTAACTTCCAACTCATTGCCGCAATGAATCCGTGCCCTTGTGGGTATCTTCACAGTGAAAGATGTCGTTGCACTCCAGATCAAGTACGGAAATATCGGCAGAAAATCTCAGGCCCAATTTTGGATCGCATTGATTTGCAGATTGCCGTTAGCACTCTAAAACCCAGCGAACTGCATCAGCAAGATTCTGGCATGGGCAGCAAAGAAGCCCGCGCCTGTGTAGTGAAAGCCCGAGCAAGACAAATTGATCGCCAAGGCAAACCCAATGCCGAGCTCAGCAATAAAGAACTGGAACGCATATGCATTCTTTCGCGCGAACAAATGACACGATTGGAAAACGCTATTCAAAAAATGCAGTTATCGGCTCGCGCATATCATCGAACACTGAAAGTCGCCCGAACCATTGCCGACCTCGCCGACAGTGACAACATCGAAAATCAACACATCATGGAGGCGCTCAGCTACCGGCAACTGGAGCGCCAGAAAAGCAGCTAGATCGTATCTTTACTCAAAAAGCTAGGGAAAGTCGAAGCCAAACGCATTTCCTCCGGAGCGAGTTTTTGACCCCTTCGAGCCATCCACCCGGATATCAAACTCTCGAATCCGACCAGAACTCGCTACTTCACAACTGACGTAGCCATTTTCAATTTGCCGATTATCCATATTGAAATTGGCTTTAATAAAAATGAGATGTTTTTTTCTCTCGGAATCGTATCGAGTGGAAAGATTATCCATGCTGTAGGACTGTAACTGATCGCCTACCTCTTCTCGCAAACGACGGCTGCAAGATAAATAGGCGTCAGTCATGGTGACATTGACGTAACCTTCCGATGCGCTTTCCCGACCGCCAATCACAATCAAAGTCGTAAAACCCACCGAAGCAAACACCAACAAAGTGATGAGTATGGTAATAAGCAGGTGATTATGACGAGTATCAGACTTTTCCAAAGGCTACTTCCACAAAATGGCTCTGTTTAAAGTTTAGACCAACAGGCACAAACCAGTGAAAATTAAGACCTTCTTCAAGAACAACTGAAAACAAATAAAAACGACAAATACGATTTGTTTAAGCGAGGTCACCGCCAAAAGAGCGCCGCGACCCGCGCCTAACACTTATGATTTTGGACGATATACACCGAAATTCCCGGCTCCAGAATTCAGCAAGTGGCTGGCATGAAGGCGACTCATAACGCCCTGATCGCAATACAGAAGATATTGAGCCTTGGGCAACTGATCAACCTCTTTGGCCAACGCATAAAATGGAATCACGAGACTGCGCCCAGCCTCCACCGCAAGCGGCGATTTTTCAACCTCATCGGGATGACGAATATCAATGACCACACTATCGGTCGGTAAATAAGAAAACTCATCGACGAGCAAGTCTTCATCACTGACATTCATAACCTCGTCAATTGACTCAACTTTAGCTTTGTTTATTGCTCGTTCCAGCACCTCAAAGTCAAAATTCTCTTCATCGGCCTTAATCTTGTCGGCGTGAGCACGAGTCGTTGGCCGCTTAGAAATCACTCCGCAGTATTCCGGCATACTCGCAGCAAACCCTTCGGCGCCGATCTGACGAGCAATATTAATAATGTCGCCTTTATCCATGGTAATTAAAGGACGCAGCACTAAGGTGTCTGTGACCCGATCAATCATGGTCAAATTAGCCAAGGTTTGAGACGAAACCTGCGCGACACTCTCTCCGGTCACAAGCGCTTCAATACCTTGATGCTCGGCAACAACAGATGCTGCTCGCAACATCATGCGTTTCAGAATAACGCCCATATTTCCCTGAGATACGTTTTCTAGAATCTCGCCAACCACTTCTTCAAAAGGCACAGTGACAAACCTAACTCGATGCGAGGCTCCGAAACGATTCCAAAGGTAATATGCGACCTCTTTGCAACCTAGCTCGTGATCACGGCCACCCAAATTGAAAAAACAATAATGGGTTTTTAGGCCGCGCTTGATCGTTAGGTAACTGGCGACGGTGGAATCGAAACCGCCGGATATCAAAGACAAAACAGGGTCTTGCGTGCCCAAAGGAAAACCACCAAGACCAGACTTTCGATCACGCACCACATACACAGTGTCGTTTTTAATTTCGAGATTAACCGTGATGTCTGGATCTTTTAATCTCACACCCGCAGCTTCAGAATATTGATTCAGACCACCACCGACGTATCGCTCCACATCGATGGAGGTGAAATCGTGCTTACCGCTGCGCTTTACGCGCACACAGAAGGTCTTGCCAGCCAAAGTATCTAGCCAAACCTCCGCGGTACGCTCGTAAATATCGTGCATCGTTTGATAAGTAAATGCAGACACCTCGTAAAAAAACGCAACACCGGGTGTTGAGGCTAAAATTTGCTTCACAGCAAGATTCAGCGATTCGTTGTCGGAGTCACAATAGACATCGATTTTCTCCCAATCTCGGGTAACACGTGCTCCGCCATCGTGACGACGAATCAGTGTTCGCAAGTTATTTTGCAACTGGCGAGTAAATCGTTTGCGCACCGGGGCGCTTTTTATGGTTATTTCGGGGAATAATTTAACTATGAAATGCATGTACCGCTCGCATCGAATGCAAAAAGATCAGAATTTGACAATTATAAGGCAATGAATTGATTTACACACATTCCAACGGAAGCCAATGACATGTAGCATAGGCAGCCTCGGAAACTATGCTTAAGTCTCTAGCGCACCACATTGATGCCGCGGCACCAAAATTAAGCATAATATTGTTTGATATAACTTCTATCTCTATCTGCCAAGTCAATGGCTGCGGCATCTTAATAATGTTCAGCTTTGATAAAATCTATGGCATATTGATTGCTTCATAATGATGCACTAATAACCAGCCGGTTGATTTTGTGCACATCCAAGAGCAGTTTATCAACCACGAGCATTGGGCTAAATGCGCTAATTCAGCCTATGAACTCTTCACACCTATTCTGGCGCAGCCATTTTGGAGGAAACATGTCAGAGCAGACTCTGAACTTAATAAAAGACAACGAAGTTAAGTGGGTTGACCTACGCTTCACCGACACCAAAGGTAAAGAACAACACGTAACTATTCCTTCATTTGAAGTTAAAGACGACTTCTTTACCGAAGGTAAAATGTTCGACGGTTCTTCTATCGCCGGCTGGAAAGGCATTAACGAGTCTGACATGATTTTGATGCCGGACGATAGCACTAGCTTCCTTGATCCGTTCACTGACGAAGCAACTGTTGTTATCCGCTGCAACATCGTTGAGCCTTCAACTGGCGAAGGTTACAACCGTGACCCACGCTCTATTGCAATGCGCGCCGAAGAATACTTGAAGTCTACTGGTTTAGGTGACACCGCTTTCTTTGGTCCAGAACCAGAATTCTTCATCTTTGATGACATCAAGTGGGGCGCAGACATGTCTGGCGCTTTCTACAAAATCAGCTCTGAAGAAGCCGCTTGGGAATCTGGTCGCGAAATGATCGATGGTAACATGGGTCACCGTCCAGGCGTTAAAGGTGGTTACTTCCCAGTTCCTCCAGTAGATTCACTACACGACATCCGTGGTGCAATGTGTAACGCTGCAGAAGCTATGGGCTTGGTGATCGAAGTTCACCACCACGAAGTAGGTACTGCTGGTCAGTGTGAAATCGGCGTTGGCGCCAACACCCTAACCAAGAAAGCTGACGAAGTTCAAATCCTTAAGTATGCCGTACACAACGTTGCTGCTGCTTATGGCAAAACTGCGACCTTCATGCCTAAGCCACTTGTTGGCGACAACGGTAGCGGCATGCACGTTCACCAATCTTTCGTTAAAGATGGCGTGAACCAATTCGCTGGCGATACCTACGCAGGCCTTTCTGAAACTGCTCTTTTCTACATCGGCGGTATCATCAAGCACGCTAAAGCATTGAACGCTTTCTGTAACGCTTCTACCAACTCTTACAAGCGTTTGGTTCCAGGCTACGAAGCTCCAGTGATCCTTGCTTACTCTGCACGTAACCGCTCTGCTTCTATTCGTATTCCTTACGTTGCTAGCACCAAAGGTCGTCGTATCGAGACTCGCTTCCCAGACTCTACCGCTAACCCATACTTGGCGTTCGCAGCATTGTTGATGGCCGGTCTTGACGGTGTTATCAACAAGATTCACCCTGGAGATTCAGCAGATAAAGACCTTTACGATCTTCCTCCAGAAGAGTTGGCAGAATACCCAACCGTATGCTCTTCATTAGAAGAAGCACTTTCTAATCTTGACGCTGACCGTGAGTTCTTAAAAGCAGGTGGTGTATTCGATGACGACATGATCGATGCATACATTTCGCTTAAGAAAGAAGAAGTTGAGATGTTGAACATGACAACTCACCCGATCGAATTCTCTATGTACTACAGCGTGTAATCACTGCTTTAGTTTTCGAGAAAACGCTCAAAAGCCCTGGCATACGCCGGGGCTTTTTTGTTTGCAAGATTTTTAAATTAAGCCGCGAACAGATCACAAACTTAGCGTGTCAAATACACTAATCTACGAGTCTAACGATACAAATACACAGTAACTTGGTGTATTTGCTATTGGTGAGAGATGTTAGTTATTGGATAACCATTACCATGAGCCATCAAAAAACATCCGCAGCAATCTTCACTGCACTTCTTGCAGTTGTTACCCAACCGCTGTCTGCACAGGACATCTACAAAACCGTCGATGAAAACGGCAATGTCACCTATTCAGACAGCCCGGTCAAAGAGAACTCCAAGAAACTAGATCTACCCGAGATAAACTCTCAACCATCACCTAATCCCGAAACAGCACCACGCTTTTTTAAAGCCGACGAAAAAACCAAACCCATTAAGTATGCACTCAAGATCAATGAGCCAATCCACGATCAGGCCATCCCGCCCGGCCAACGCGACGTAGCGATTATCGCTGAAATAGACCCAATTCCTACAGAGGACGACATAACCTACACCTTACTGGTCGACGGCTCAGCTACCGACACAGCCGAATTGCCTAGCTTTCTCATTAAGGAACCTCTACGCGGCAGTCACGACATTCAAATTCAGGCTAAACAAGACAAGAAAGTCATTGCAACCTCAAAGAGCATCACCATTCACGTGATTCGGCCAACTGTTGCAAATTAGGGCGAAAATAGATCTATATTGACTTAAAAGTCACTGACTCTTGATAACCTCTTAGAAAAGAAGAGAATATTGCATCTAGGGCGTGCACTCTTCTGGTTCTATTTTTGCTTTAAAACTGCCATTTGATTGAACTCAGTTCCCATTCATGACGCTCGAAACCAACTACAAACAGCTTCTAGACAGCCTGAACACAGCGGTAGCCGTGGTGGACGCAGAACTTAAGATCCTGTATCTCAACCCTAGCGCCGAAGCCTTGATGGAGATTTCTCGTGCACGAGTATTGGGCACAGAAATCCAAAACTATTTTACCGAAACCGAAACTGCACTATCAGCGCTCAAAGAAGCCGTTGCTCTGCAAAGCCAATACACCAAAAGGCGCGCTAAATGGCGTTTACACAACGGCCAAGACCTTACTATCGATTACACGGTAACCGCGTTGACCGATCAACATGCGGCGACCATTGAAATTCAACCACTGGATCGCTTACTGAGAATTAGCCGTGAAGAAGCCGTTGTTTCGGCCCAAGAAACCACTAAGAATTTAATTCGCGGCCTCGCTCATGAGATTAAAAACCCTCTTGGAGGGATTAGAGGAGCTGCTCAACTGCTTGCGCGGGAACTGCCCAACGAAGAACTGAGTGAGTACACCGACGTTATCATCGATGAAGCAGATCGATTACGAAATCTGGTCGATAGAATGCTCGGCCCTCGGCAATTGCCCAACCTCCAAGATTTAAATGTGCACGAAATCATTGAACGTGTCGCAACGTTAATTTCCGCCGAAAGCCGCGGAAAAGTGCACTTAAAACGAGACTACGATCCGAGTATTCCCAATTTACCGGCCGATCGCGAGCTGCTCATTCAGGCCTTGCTGAACATCATTCGTAACGCACTGCAAGCCCTTACGGAGTCAGAGACTCGCGCGCCAGAAATTATCCTTCGCACCCGAATTCAACGGCAATTTACCATCGGCCGAGAAAACTATCCGCTGGTTTGCCGGATTGATGTTCAAGACAACGGCCCAGGTATTCCACCAGAAATTATCGGCGATATCTTCTATCCCATGATTTCGGGCCGTCCCGAAGGCACTGGGCTTGGACTTGCTATATCGCAGCAACTGATTAATCAACACAACGGCTTGGTAGAATGTGAAAGCCAGCCGGGCCGCACCCTATTTTCGATTTACTTACCAATGGAAGCGCACCATGCAGAAACCAAATAACGTCTGGATTATCGACGACGACAAATCAATTCGTTGGGTGCTAGAGAAGTCTTTGCAGCAAGCAGGAATCGAAACTACGTGCTATGAATCTGGTGACCTCGCCTTGAGCGCCATTGCAGCCGGTAAACTGCCAGACGCTATCTTGAGCGATATCAGAATGCCTGGCATCGACGGCCTAGCCATGCTCGAAAATATCCATATCAAACACCCAAATCTACCCATCATCATCATGACGGCGCACTCAGATCTAGACAGCGCCGTAGCAGCCTATCAAAGCGGAGCTTTTGAGTATCTGCCAAAACCATTCGATGTTGATGAAGCCTTAGCGGTAACTCGCCGAGCACTCGCTCATGCCGAAGAGCAAACCCAGCACTTCGACGAAGCCGCGTCACCTCGAGAAACTCAAAACCAGGGCGATATCATCGGTGAAGCTCCTGCTATGCAGGAAGTGTTTCGCGCCATTGGTCGCCTGTCGCAATCAAACATCACGGTACTTATCAACGGTGAATCAGGTACTGGTAAAGAACTGGTTGCCCGGGCACTGCACGAGCACAGCCCTCGCCGCCACCAACCATTTATTGCTTTGAACATGGCGGCAATTCCTCGCGACTTGATTGAATCGGAGTTGTTTGGCCACGAAAAGGGCGCATTCACCGGTGCCGGCGGCCAACGCCAAGGGCGTTTTGAGCAAGCAAACGGCGGCACTTTATTTTTAGATGAAATCGGCGACATGCCATCTGATACTCAGACACGTTTATTACGCGTATTGGCCGATGGCGAATTCTATCGTGTTGGCGGTCACACACCGGTTAAGGTAGATGTACGAATCATTGCCGCAACCCACCAAAATCTTGAAGAACTGGTCTCGGAAAATCGTTTCCGCGAAGATCTTTTCCACAGACTTAACGTTATTCGTATACACATACCTAAGCTTTCTGATCGTCGCGAAGACATTCCAAAACTGGCTAAACATTTTTTCCAGAAAGCCGCTGCCGAACTTGGTGTAGAACCCAAAGTGCTACTTACCGAAACAGAGAAGTATCTGTGCAACATTGCTTGGCCCGGCAACGTGCGTCAGCTAGAAAACACCTGTCGCTGGATCACCGTAATGGCCTCAGGCAGAGAAGTACACGTACAAGACTTGCCGCCGGAGTTGATGGATCAAACCCACGAAGTTGAACCATCTGGCGACTGGAACAAGGCCTTACGCCACTGGGCAGACCAAGCCTTGGCCCGCGGCCAAAGCGATATATTGTCGGAAGCGGTACCTATTTTTGAACGTGCACTGATTGAAACCGCCTTAAAACACACCGCTGGTCGGAAGCGCGACGCCGCCAATTTATTGGGCTGGGGTCGTAACACCCTAACTCGAAAGTTGAAAGAACTCGGCATGGTCGACAGCGGCGACGATTCCGGCGACGACTAACAAAACTCGCCCTCTCTGGTTGGCAATATTTAAATCAGAGGGGGCGACTCTTCATACACTTACCAATAAGCCCTAGTCGCCACCACCATCGCCATCTCCACCACCAATGGACCAACTCGACTCAGAATCACTTGAGCGTCCAGAATATCCATTAGATCGAGAACCTAAACTCGGTACTCGCACCACAAGGGCGACAAGCAACACAATTATCAAGATACCAAAAATAACCGGAGCATAGCCGTGTTCGACGGGGTTTGGAGACAATAAATCGATTTTGTACCAGCTCAACGCAGTTGTAATTAGCGCAACTACCACTGACAAACGCATACATCCCTCCGAGAATATTCCTATTCGTAAGTGCGTTTATACAATATCGTTTACCCAAAAGTGATCAGGTAGAGTACAGAATCTCAGATGAGAGCGTTCAAAAGAAAGGCTTTAAATAGGTTTGGCGGGAGTAAGAAGTGAAAACAAGCTTACGAGACTAGCTCGCAAGCTCATTCTTAAAGATTAGTTTACGGTTGGAGCTTCTTCAGCGGCACCCGCTTTGCCCTGAGCCTGCTCTTGAGCACGTTGTAATGCTTGAGCAAACAAAGCATCGAAGTTAACTGGCGGCAACATCAATGCAGGGAAACTGCCTTTGGTAACCACACCGTCGATTGCTTCGCGAGCATAAGGGAAAAGAATTTGAGGACATGCGGTGTTTAGTGCATGTGCCAAATGCTGACCTTCTAAGCCTGCAATAGTGAAAGCACCACCTTGCTGAACTTCAACTAAAAAAGCAGTTTCTTCTTCGATCTTAACGGTAATGGTTAAAGTAAGAACCACTTCGTAAAGATTCTCGTCGATTTTGCTCGACTTAGTATTCAATTCTTGATGAATTGATGGTTTCCATTGTTTACGGAATGCATGAGCACCAAGAGGAGCTTCAAAGGAAAGATCTTTAATATAAATTCGCTGGATTGCAAATTGTACTTTTTGTTCAGAGCCTTCTGAATTCGCTTGCCCTGCGGTTTGTTCTTCTGCCATGGTACTGCCTTAGTCTTGAGTGAAAATATTAAAAGAACACGCGAATTATCTAATCCATGTGTCCAGCGGTTTAGATTATAAATACATTTGATGACATTGGGGGCCTAAGGCATCAATTCAACCCCCTAAGCGTATTTTAAACGATCAACTCGCCTCAGCTAATACACCGTCAAGCTCACCTGTAGACTCCAAATGATATAGATCGTCACAGCCGCCAATATGACGTTTGCCGATCCAAATTTGAGGAACACTGGTGCGACCCGCTTTTTTGGTCATTTCTTGACGCAAGTGTCGATTGTTATCGACAGCGATCTCTTTGAACTCGATACCTTTGTGCTTTAAAAGGTGCTTTGCACGAATGCAATACGGACAAAAGCGCGTGGTATAGATGACTACTTCCGGCATACTACCTCCCAATTACTTAACAACGGGTAATTTCTGATTTTGCCACTCGGCCATTCCGCCTTCGAGCCGACAAACTTGACGACCTGCTTTCATTAATTCGCGACCAACACTTCCTGTGTGGGTGCCTAATTTATCTACCAAGATAACGATCTTATCCGATTGGGCTTCAATTTGAGATAAATTGTCTTTCACTTTTGTATAGGGGATATTTATCGCGTTGGCGATATGACCAGCTTTGAATTCTTTTGGCTCACGCAAATCGATCAAAACAGCGCTATCGTTGTTAATCATTCGCGTAACCTCGTGGGTAGAGACACCTCGACCACTGCGGCGCTTTTCATTCCAAAAATAAAGCACGATCAAAGCCGCCAAAACACTTACAAGTAGCCACTGTTCGGTAGCAAACGTCAATATATCCACAAAAAAACCCTGCGTTCAGTTTCAAGTAATCAGTCTAGAGGAAACTCTAATCAACCTAGAGTTTCTAGCGACACAAGCGAGTGTCGTCGATTTCTATTACGATAAGTAATTGAAATTAAGGAGAAATTAGAAATCGCATATGCAATTTCTACCCTCAAATTAAATCAAAGCCGAGTTAATTTGAGAATCCTAGAGGCTCAATCTGCCCGATTTAGCCCATTCAAAGGCGGGCAAGTATACACCAATAGGTTTTGATCGCAGAATTGACTCTTATAATTGCCTAGAATAAACACCTGAATTTTGCACAGACCGTCGCTTAAAACCGAAAATATCCGGAAACCTATGATTAAAACACTCTTAATTGTAACTAGCATTCTATTTCTCTCAATCTCAAGTTTCAGTGGCTCGACATACGCCCAAACTGCGGACGAGCGTGAATACCAAGCCAAGTTGAAAGAGCTGAAAGCCAATATTGACGCGCTGAAAGCCCAAATGAAGGACATAAAAAACTCCAAAAACAGTCTGGAGAACGAGCTTGAGGCCAACGAGAAAGAAATCAGTGAGCTGAACGATAAAGCCAAACAAATCGAAACGGAGCTTAGCAAAGAAAAAAAGCAACTAGCGCTGCTCCGTGAGCAGCGCCAAAAACTGCAAGGCTTGAAGCTCAACCAACAAACCAGCGCATCGCACGAGATTGCGACAGCCTATAAACTTGGCCAACAGAGCCAGTTAAAAACGCTACTGAACCAAGAAGACAGTGCGCTGAGTGCGCGTATGCTTAAATATCATCAATACATTGTGAGTTCACGATCGGAAAAGATTGCCGAACTGAGCAATACTATCGATTCGCTTGAGGCAATTGATCGAGAAATTTCTGTTAAAACTCAACAATTTGAGCAACAACAACAACGACTTAACGAACAAAAACGATCGCTAGAACTTGTCTCACAGAAACGCAAACAAACCTTAGCCATGTTGCAAAAACAGCTAGTCGATCAAGACACGAGACTGAACAATCTTTTAAAAGAAAAAAACCAACTTGAAAGCCTCATAAACGAAGTTGCGACCTTAATTGCTGCCATTCCTACGCCCAACGATCACACACCATTTGCCAAGCAAACTGGCAAATTAAGCTGGCCGGTCAAAGGAAAAATTCAAAACAGCTTTGGTAGCTCAAAAGCTCAGGGTAGGTTGACTTGGGACGGAGTACTCATCGCTGCGAGCGAGGGCAGTGAGGTGAAGTCTATTCATGGCGGAAGAGTGGTATTCTCTGACTGGTTTAAAGGCCTTGGAATGTTGATGATCGTTGATCACGGGTCGGGATACTTGAGCCTGTACGGCCATAATCAAACATTGTTTAAAGACGTTGGTGACTGGATTTCCTCTGGCGAAGTCATTGCTCTAGCCGGTACTTCGGGAGGACAAACAACCAGCGGTGTTTATTTTGAAATTCGTCATAACGGCAAACCCGAAAACCCATCAAAGTGGTGCCGTGGGTAAAATCACGCAACTTTAGCGAGCTAGAACACACTAAGTAACGCCTTGACCCTACTGAAAATCAGTCAAGATATGCTAGATTGCTTGAACGCAAAGTTTATTAATAGAATGAACCTTTCAGAACAATTCATCCGACCTAGGTATTTGAAAGTTATTTGAAAATACACCGTCAGAAGCTGGGTCTTACCTGTCTTTGGTGATGATCGTTAATTCGTCCAACTTGAAGTACTTTTATTTTTTTATTTTCAGGAGCTTTACATGAATCTTCGTTTTCTACCCATCGCCTTACTAGCCTTTGCGGCCTCAGGGTGGTCTCAAGAAGAAAGTGACTCTCCTGAAGCACAACTCCCCCTCGACGATCTGCGCACCTTCACACGGGTCTACACCCATATTCGCAATGCTTACGTTGAAGAAATCAGCGATAAAGAACTGCTCGAATACGCCATTAAAGGCATGCTAAGTGAGCTCGATCCTCACTCGAACTATCTAGACGCCGCTTCATTCGACAGCCTTCAGGTTAATACAACCGGCGAGTATGGTGGCTTAGGGATTGAAGTGGGAACAGAGCGCGGTTTCGTAAAGGTCATCGCACCCATCGATGACACCCCGGCATCAAAAGCTGGTATTCAATCCGGCGATTTAATTATCGCCATCGATGATAAATCCGTAAAAGGTCTTTCGTTAGATGAAGCCATTGAGCTTATGCGCGGCCCTATTGGCACAGATGTGATTATTTCGGTGGTTCGCGAAGGCGTGGACAAACCCTTCGATGTAACTCTTACCCGCGCGACAGTGACCGTGCGCAGTGTTCGATCCAGCATTGTAGAACCAGGGTTTGGCTACCTGCGCATTGCCCAATTCCAAGTCAAGACTGGCGATGAGGTTCTGAAAGAAATCAAAAAACTCAAAGATCAAGACACAGAGCTAAAAGGACTCGTTCTTGATTTACGCAATAACCCCGGCGGCATATTGCAGTCTTCGGTTCAGGTCGCCGATGCCTTTTTAGAAGAAGGCTTAGTGGTTTATACCAAAGGCCGCATCGAAAACGCCGATATTGAATACCGAGCGAATCCTGGTGATGAAATCAAAGGAATTCCACTAGTGGTATTAATTAATTCGGGCTCGGCTTCTGCGTCTGAAATTGTTGCCGGTGCGCTGCAAGACCATGGTCGCGCCATCATCATGGGTACCGACAGTTTTGGTAAGGGCTCGGTGCAGACCGTTTTACCAATTACCGATGATCGAGCCATTAAGCTGACAACGGCTTTGTACTTCACGCCAAATGGCCGCTCCATTCAAGCGCAAGGCATTGTTCCAGATATCACCGTTGAGCGCGCAGAGATTAAAGCTTTCAACAGCCAAATCTTTACTGAAGCTGATTTACAAGGTCATTTAGACAACGCCAATGGTGGTGAAGTAAGCGATTCAAAGACTCGGGAAGAAAAATCTAAATCTGCTCCAAGTCTTGCCGAAAGTGACAACCAACTGTTTGAAGCGATTAGCCTTTTGAAAGGCCTGAGTATCTTCAACAAGCAGAACAAACCGGAATCGGAAACCCCAGAAACCGCTACCAAAGAAGCTATTTAAGTCGTCTCTGCAAAGCCAGTTGCAAACTGGCTTTTTTTAGCTAAGTTTTATATAAGCGCCACCGCAATTAGATCTACGCGCCTAAAACAACCACTGCCAATGATTGTGTTTATGTCTTGAAGAAATGGACACAATGATTTCTTCTTGGAAAAGTGGTTACGTACCAAAGCATCATTATCTAAATCGTTAAGATTTAAACCACTAAAAATTTAAGATGATGAATGCCAATGCTCAAACATAAGTGATAAAGCCTATGAGTCTACTTATGCAAACCATCAAACGGGCTTTGTATTTTGCTGCATTGGTTTCTTTGTTTTTAAGTCACTCCAGTTTTGCCGAAAAAGCCAAAATAATTTTGATTATCGACGACCTAGGCTACGACCTAGATACCGGTATTCAGTTTGCTGACCTCAACCCAAACATTACTCTCTCGATACTGCCATTCAGCCCTCACGGACAGCAAATTTCTCGATACGGCTCAAACAACGGCAATGATATTTTATTGCACTCGCCAATGGCGCCAAATAGCCCCAAACCGATCGAGAAATCAGTATTGCATCTGGGAATGGATAAACTCGCTCTTAAAACTCAATTACGAGCGCAATTAAACTGGCTGCCAGAAGCTGTAGGTGTAAACAACCACATGGGCAGTGCCCTAACACGTGATGCGCTGGCAATGAATTGGGTCATGCAAGAATTGAAGCTCAGAGATTTGTTTTTTGTGGATAGTAGAACAACGGCTGAGAGTATTGCCTGGCGTATGGCACATAACTATCGTGTCCCTAGCTGGAAACGCGATATCTTTTTAGATAATACTCGCGATGAAAAAGCTATAACTGACCAATTACAGAAATTGATCAAAAAATCTCAAGATAAAGGATTCGCAATTGGTATTGGCCATCCGTATCCCGAAACCTTAGCGGTTTTAACTCAGTTTTTTCGCTCGTTGGAATCTACACAATTGAGCTTGATAAAACCGAGCGAATTGACAATGACGCAAACTGTGGTCGCAACGACGCTCGAAAGAGATTAACAGCGATAGATTGAACTGTTATTAAGAATTACAATTATTAGACTCAAATTTGATAGATAGATCTGTTGTTAGAAGTCAATCATCAAGTAGACGTATACATCTGAGTCTAAATGGTTCTTTTTTGTACTTTGATGTCTATGCTACACTTTACTGTAACATCTAACAGCATCGTGCAAAGAAATTTTGTAGACAGATGGGTTCCGCCACAGCGAAACCCTACAATAAACGACTTCATGGAATGAACAGCACGGTAATGCTCAGATACCACCCAAACTTGGGTATCGCATAAACCTGCTCAAATAATTAGGTTAATTGAGGATATTAACAATGAGTAACCAACGCACCGGAGAACTAGGCGGCACACCTTCTCGCAGCGATCGCGTTTTTCAAAAGAACGAGTACTTTTACTACCGCACTCGTGAAGGTATTGATATAGGCCCTTTTGATTCTGCCGAAGACGCTTGTCGTGGCGTTCAAGATTTTATGGAGTTTTTGCAGGCCGACCCGCACTCAGCAGAAACACTCCAACAATACTCTTCAAAAGTAGCCTAAGTCTTAGCTAACGGCTTAAGTCTTAGCTAACGGCTTAAGCCCTAGCTAGCAGCAAGCGCGAGCACCCCGGCTCGCGCCATCAAAAAAATCAGCAAACCACTTCAAATCGGTTATACATTAACCCCTTCAAATACGCATATTAATGCCTTGATTGGCCATGAACCGCTTGGCCTCTTCGATTGTGTACTCACCAAAATGGAAAATACTTGCCGCCAACACTGCATCTGCTTTTCCTTCAGTTACACCATCGGCCAAGTGCTGCAAATTACCAACACCGCCGGACGCGATCAAAGGTACAGAAACTCGCTCGCTCATATTGCGAGTCAGTTCTAAATCGAACCCATTTTTAGTGCCGTCTCTATCCATACTGGTTAGCAGGATTTCTCCGGCGCCGTTAGCAACCATTCTTTCAGACCACTCAAGAGCATCGATACCCGTCGGTTTACGACCACCGTGAGTAAAGATTTCCCAGCGAGGGCGACCATCAATATCGTCTACCCGCTTAGCATCAATGGCCACCACAATGCATTGTGAGCCAAATCGATCGGCTGCTTCTTTAACAAAATCGGGGTTTTGTACTGCGGCGGAGTTGATTCCAACTTTATCGGCACCGCAATTAAGTAGGTTTCGAATATCAGCGACGGTTCTCACCCCACCGCCAACGGTTAGTGGAATGAAGACTTCCGCCGCGATTTTTTCGACGGTCGCGTAGGTAGTGTCACGACCTTCGTGAGATGCGGTGATATCCAAAAACGTAATTTCGTCAGCACCTTCTCGGTTGTAGCGCTTAGCCACTTCTACCGGATCGCCAGCGTCACGGATATCCACAAATTTAACGCCTTTAACCACACGGCCATTATCAACATCCAAACACGGGATAATGCGTTTTGCCAAAGCCATGACACTAACTCCAACTGAGAAAAGGGAGCATTTTACACCGACTCAAAATAATTGCAGCACGAACCCCCAAGACCTTGAATATCAAAGAGTAATTCGGGGCGATGTAATTTTAGGATTTTAAAAAAAGAGATTCATTGAAAGGTTCAGTAGGCCAACCAAAGAAATTGGCCCATGAGTTTAGATAACTTAAACCGAAAAAGTAAAACCAACTCAAAAAAAGAAAAACCGGAACAAAAGACAGTTAGAACAGAGAAAAATTAATCTTCGTCGGCGGGATCAATTGGTGTGAGGCAACTCAATCCGCTAGGAGCCTGGGATTTATCGGCATACATTCTCATATCGGCGACGGTTTTTAGGTCTTCTAACGTGTGACCATCAATTGGCCAAACCGCAATACCAATACTGATATCGATATCAACCTTTTTACCGCCAGCAACGGTCATTGGCGCACGAGTCGCTAAACGCAATCGACGGGTTAATGATTGTTTTTGAGATTCGTCCAAGGCCTCTCGAATCACAACTAAAAACTCGTCACCGCCAATACGGCTGATGTATTCACCACCGCGTAATTTAGAGCGGAGACGTCTGGCAAATTCAATGAGAACCTGATCGCCGACCGAATGGCCGTTTTCATCATTCACTTTCTTGAAGCGATCAAAATCGATGAATACAACACTGAAACCGGTGCCATCACGAGCGCTTTGCGCTTGTATTTTACGCAGCTGAAAATCGATAAATCGTAAATTAGGAAACTGAGTTAATGGATCGAGATGAGCGAGTTGTCGAAGTTTGCGCTCGGCTACCTTAGAGCGAGAAACATCGTGCAATATTAAAAATACACCTGCGACTTCACCACCAGCAATACGAATGGGATAACAGCTGTAATCGAAGAATTTATTACGCGCTTCTTTAACAGTAATGGATTGATTGGATTTTACAGTAGCACCATCTAGACACTGATCGATTGCGGGAAGCAAATGATCTTCGTAATCTAACTCTTCAATAAGAAGATGAATACCAACATTGTTTCTTGGAAGGTTGCAACGAATAAGTAAATCGGTAAAAAGTTTATTACCCGATAGGCATACAGAGGCACTATCCAGCAACACAAAATAGTCGCGAGGATCACCGTCAAATACGGACAACATCTCCTGAAATTTATGGTGCAGGTGAGACACCAATAAATCGACGTTGGATGAGCCTTGCAAGCTTGTCATCAATCCCCCAAAACAGGCCTGTTCATTGTTGCGTTTAAAACGGTAATGTCACCGCAAATCGGCCTTGTATCAATATGTTCTCAAAATGCTTAATTTAAAAACATTACATACTGTTACAAGACAAGTATTTTCGTATTACTAATATTCAAAGATTTAATATGCACCCTAATAGCCTAGGCTAAAATCATTTTACATTTCATCAACGCAACATTTTTATCAACCGGAACAGCTCGGTTATTCAAGATACTTGAATCTCAGTTATTAATAAGCGTGACTGAATGCAATTAGGGACGCGCAAGGATAATGCGATTAGCATTTTAAATAATTGCGCTTGTGCAAACTTTTTACCGAATAAAGCCAAAATAGTTAATTTTTTACAATTTTGACTTTTTATTTAGTGCAACTAGCAATGAAATAATCCCTGCTTGTATTTTTTGATCATTAAAAACCGCTTTAATGAACATTCTAAAAACAATTTATTATTGATTATTCAAAAGCTCGGCCACACAAAAAATGACTCTTTACGAATTTTTAAACACACAAAAAAATATTTCGTGAGTAAGTTTCGCACAAAAATGATTTGAATAGGAAATACAAATCCCGCCAAAAATACGCATTTAAAGACGATTCTGTTATAGATTTTCGAGTTTTATACTATCTGATTTTTTAAAAACTCGAAAATCCAACAAAAGAATAAAGAGATAGAGCCGTTAGATGGTTTATCAATTAAAAACCGTTCCAGCGACAAAAATTTGACAGTAATTGCAGCCCGTTATCGTGGCTTTTTTCGGGGTGAAATTGCGTAGCAAACAAGTTATTGCGCGCAACTGCTGAAGTAAATTTTTTTCCGTACTCAGTGACGCCAGCGGTTAAGCTTGTATCGGCAGGCTCACAAAAATAACTGTGTACAAAATAAAATTGCGCGCCCGAAGCAATGTTTTCCCACAAAGGGTGATTTATAGCCTGTGTAACATTGTTCCAGCCCATGTGCGGTACTTTTAATTTATCGCCCGACTCATCCAGCAAGTCTTCACCGAAGTAACGCACCGACCCAGAAATCAAATCCATGCACCGGGTTCCGCCATTCTCTTCGCTATTAGAAAACAACAACTGCATGCCCACGCAAATACCCAGCACTGGCTTGCCACTGGCAATACAACGTGCAACTAACCCATCAAAACCCAGACGAGAAACCTCATGCATGCAATCACGCACCGCGCCA
Source organism: Sessilibacter sp. MAH3 (assembly GCF_054658275.1). Taxonomy (NCBI): domain Bacteria; kingdom Pseudomonadati; phylum Pseudomonadota; class Gammaproteobacteria; order Cellvibrionales; family Cellvibrionaceae; genus Sessilibacter; species Sessilibacter sp. MAH3. The sequence continues at coordinate 140,498 of NZ_BAAGIE010000006.1, forward strand.
ACACCCGGAAATACAATACGATCGGCTTTTTCGATCACATCTGGATCACTGGTGATCCGCACGATTGCGCTCTTATCAACATGTTCCAAGGCACTTGCAACTGAATGTAAATTGCCCATTCCATAATCGCAAATTGCAATGGTGTTAGACATACAAACCTCGATAGATCAGTAACCAGAGCCCTTTCGAGCTCTGTCATTTAAGAAAGAAGCAACCGCTATAAACTCGCGTCGACTATAAAGTGCCCTTGGTGGATGGCATACGGTCACCCATGCGAACGTCGAACTCAAGAGCCATTCTTAATGCTCGTCCAAACGCCTTAAAAACCGTTTCGATCTGGTGATGGGCATTGTCACCTCGCAAACAATCAATGTGCATGGTGACTTGGGCATGATTGACAAAGCCGTGGAAGAACTCGGAAAACAACTCGGTATCGAACTTACCGACTCGCTTTTGAGTAAAAGGAATGTTGAGAATTAAACCAGGCCGCCCAGAGAAATCGATAACCACTCTAGACAGAGCTTCATCCAAAGGAACATATGCATGTCCGTAGCGACGAATACCTTTTTTAGAGCCTACCGCTTGCGCTATTGCTTGACCAATTGTAATACCGATGTCCTCCACTGAGTGGTGATCATCGATATGAATATCGCCTTCGCAGCTTACCGACAAATCGATGAGTCCATGACGGGCTATCTGATCCATCATGTGCTCTAAAAACGGAACACCGGTATCAAATGTACTTTTACCTGTGCCGTCTAGGTTTACCTCGACCTTAATCTTGGTTTCTAGGGTATCGCGGGCTACCGTAGCGATTCTGTCTGACATAGTCACTCCTCAAATCAAGTTGGCGATTATAAGGCTCGGCGCGCAGTCACACCAGCCCGAGGCAAAACCACAACCATAGGTGATACTTCTCATATCTCTGAGGGTGTTTTTAAGAGGGTGTTTTTAATTAGAAGCGCCAGCAGTCAATCGAAGCGGCCATGCTCAAAAGAACCGCAATTGACTGGCAGCCATTAAGGACGTTAACTCACCCAATGCCGATACCATTGGGAATAACCAGCTGTAAGAGGAACCATAAAATAGGAAGTTTCAAATGAGTTAACAACAAAGAAAGGCAGCTCGCCAAACCTCTGATTAACTCGGTAATTCATCAGAAGTTTGGTCAAAGAGCATTGATCAAAGAGTGTTAAATCAGCGGGACCTACATTCTGCCGAAAGCGCCTTGCTGAAAATCGTTGAAGGCTTGTTGCAATTCGGCGCGAGTATTCATCACAAAAGGCCCGTAACGTTCGATAGGTTCTTCCAGCTTAGCAGCAGCTAACAATAGTGCACCGTTACCTGAAGCGTTATCAATCCCAGTACACTTAATAAGGTCGCCCACCGATAATATCGCGAGATTGCCAGCCTTAATTGTCACACCTTCTATAGTAAATTCTCCTTTATACACGTATAAAAGAGCCGAATGCAGCTCAGGCAATTCGAGCTGAAAATCGTCACCATTTAACCGTAAATCTAATAAAAACGGATTGGTTGCAATATCTTTAGCGACACCAATAACACCACCAACCTCACCGGCTAGCACACGAACAACGCTTTTTTCAGATAACTGAAGCTCGGGAATTTGTGCGGAGGTGAATTCCTGGTAGCGTGGCTCACGCATTTTTTCGGTAGATTTTAGATTTACCCAAATTTGGAATCCCCACAATCGACCCTCGGTTTGCTCGGGCATTTCTGAGTGCAAAATGCCCTTGCCCGCGGTCATCCACTGTAAACCACCGGTTTCGATCACACCTTCGTTGCCGCAGCTGTCTCTGTGACGCATTTTACCTTCCAGCATATAGGTTACCGTCTCGAAGCCACGATGGGGATGTGGAGGGAAACCGCCAATATAATCCGCAGCATCGTCGGAACGAATTTCATCGAGCAACAAGAAGGGATCTAATTGCGGTAAATAACCAGAACCAATGCTGCGATTAATCTTTACACCATCGCCATCTTGGCTGGGTTGAGCAGGTACAACTTTCGCGACTTTTCGCATATTACACTCGAATTAAACCAGAATTTGTGAGCAAGAATTAAATTGAAAATCCCGTTGAAATTAGAATTCCCAAACACACATCTTTGCCGTCAACTTCAAAAAACATTAGATATTTAAAATTGTATCGTCACTGAAATTCGTATCGCTAATTTCTAGCCTCTGTTCAAATCGCTGAGCAATTAATCAGAGATCAAAAATAGCGAGAACTGGAACTGCTTTAATGAACTACAAATGGTCGCGCTGATGAGCAGCCTTTAAATTAAGCTCGGGCCCAGCAGGAACAATACCTGTAGGATTAATTGTTTTATGGCTAAAATAATAGTGACGTTTAATGTGTTCCATATCTACCGTCTCGCTAATACCAGGATACTGATAAAGCTCGCGCAAATAACCCGACATATTCGGATAATCCGCTATTCGACGTAAATTACATTTAAAATGACCAACGTAGACCGAATCGAAACGAACCAGCGTTGTGAATAATCGCCAATCCGCTTCGGTAAGTTGACTACCGGTTAAATAACGGTGTTTCGCTAAACGTTTTTCAATATCGTCTAACGTTTTAAACAATGCATTAAACGCTTCTTCGTACGCCTCTTGCGTGGTCGCAAATCCGGCACGATAAACGCCATTATTTACCGTCTCATAAATAACGCCGTTTAATTCATTAATGGAATCTTGCAATTGCGCTGGATAAAAATCCAATTCGTTGCCGGTAATGTGATTAAACGCCGAGTTAAAAATTCGAATAATATCGGCCGACTCATTATTAACGATGGTGTTGGTTTTTTTATCCCACAATACAGGCACTGTTACTCGACCTGTGTAGGTTGGATCAGCACGGGTGTATATTTGATGCATAAAATCGTAGTTAAACAGGTCGTCACCCTGGGCCGAGCCAAGGCGATCAAAAGTCCAACCGTCATTTAACATGTCTGGATGAACGGTAGAAACAGAAATAATATCTTCTAGTTGTTTTAGTTTTCGGAAAATTAGCGCTCGGTTTGCCCAAGGACATGCCAGAGCAACGTACAAATGATAGCGGCCAGCTTCGGCTTTAAAACCACCGCTACCGGTTGGCCCAGGCTCGCCATCGGGGGTAATCCAGCTTCGAAAACCGGCTCGTTCGCGAACAAATGCGCCACCGCTTTTTTGGGTGTCATACCACTTGTCTTGCCATTTACCTTCAACTAAAAGACCCATAACTGCTCCAATATTGTAGTTTTAATGGCAAACGATCCTAACTACAGTCAAAAGCGGTAGACAGCTAGCAGTTTTAAGAGAGATGTTCGAATATTTTGACACTATTGGAATCCACGATTAACTCCTCCATGATTTAATCAAAGTGCGAACATTGAAAATATCAATTTCCGTCTTTTCACGATTTTGATCACCTACTGTTATTACAGTCGGCCACTGGTCTTTATTCTGCGTAGAATTCGATATTAACCCACAAAATGAAGCTTCATTTTTTTATTCAAAAACAAAATAAATATTCAATTCTTTCGCACCACGAATATTTAGGTGCCTACGATTAACTGGCTGTTGATTCAATCAGAACTCAAAAATTACACGCCTTCGTGCAATGTGATAAAACCTCAATCCTTTATCTCTATATCTGCTCTCGATTGATAACACAGTTATACAGACAGAAACCCTCGTTAATTAGCATCTCCTTTAAACCGCAAACTTTCTCCATCATTCAATAAAGAATTAAGCGAATAACTCAGATTTAAAAAAAGAAAACAACAACGCCCGAGTCACTTCGGGCATTTATTATTTAATTGAAATTAAATAATAACGCATAAAAAAACGGGCCTTAAAAGGCCCGTTTTTTTTCGCTATCCGATCAGTAAATCTAAACTTAGATTTCTTCTGGAGTGCGTAGTGATTTCAAGAATGCAATCACTTTAGCTTGGTCTTCATTAGTCAAGCCACGGAAAGATTCACGTTGAGTGAATGCTTCACCGTCGTGCTGAAGAATCGCTTCATGCAAAGTTGGAGCGCGACCATCGTGCAAGTAAGGAGCAGTATCCGCTACACCCCAAAGACGTGCAGTGATGAAGCTACCGTTTGCAGTATCAGAAGCACCAGACGCTTTCTCTTCTAGACGTGGACCCATGTAGTGAACTTTAAGGTCAGAGAACGCAGGAACGGTGATACCACCACGGTTGTTCTCAACAAAGCCTAGAGTAGTCATGTCAACTTCATAGAACTTAGTTTCTGGAGTGAAGATTTCTAAACCAGGCATAAATTCTGGGAAGTGGTAAGAAAGAATTTTGTCTTTAGACTGTAGTTTTGGCTTGTGACAATCAACACAGCCGATGTCTTTGAACAAAGTCTTACCGCGTTTGGCTTCTTTGCTTAACTCCATTTCGAAAGGAGGTGGAGTAGTGGTGTTAAAGATAGCCAATGCAGACATTTGGCCGATGGTGATTTCGTTGATGTAACCGTCGCCATCGTGGTCTTCTTCGCCGAATACTTCTTCAGCTTCGATACCGTGGTGGAAATGCATCGCATCACAGTCGAATTCACGTGTCGTTACACGAGTTGCTTTACGACCGAATGGACGGATGATCAAGTCTGGACCAACACCTTCTACTTGAGAAACGTCTAAGTGAAGAACGGTACCGTCTTCAGTGTCTGCCCACTGATCAGGAATGTTGTGTGGCTCACCGAAGATTGGATCGCCGATCGCAAGGCTAGTACCTTCTGGGTTACAAGCATGCGCGTAACGCAAATCGCGTTGTTCTTCAACGATAGCTACCGCTTCAGGAGTAGCAGCGTGCTCTTCCCAACGAATTTTACCAAAGCTTACGCCGTGAGTTTTAAGGTCAAAGAAAACACCTGGGTTGTTCTTCGCACGCTTTTTGATCTTTTGAAGATCTTTGGTCATTTCCATCGCAACCAACTCAAGACCACCAGAACCGAATACGAAAGGTGGGTTGATTGGACGACCGTCAACACGAGCGAAACCGTTACCAGCTTCGTCAGCGATGTCGAAGTTAGTGGTTGCCAATACGTGGTTAGAAACACCACCCACACCACCAACGGTGAAGCGAGTTGGAATAACCGCAGCACTACCAACAGCGTGACATTCCAAACACGACTGTGAATCGCCACCGTTCGCACGACGTGGGAATGGGAAAGGCAAATCATCGTTTGGTTGAACGTATGATGGACGACCACCGAAGGTAGCTTTAGTTGCTTGGTTTAACGGACCGTCACCTAAACCGTCGTATGTATTGAACGGAGTAGAGAACATTTGCATACCTTGCTGAGAAATGATGTCTAGCGGGAAGTCGCCAGAAGCAATTTCTTCTTGAGTAATGCTAACGGTGTTATTTGGACCTTCCCCTGGAGCAGGTAGTAGAGAAGGGTTGGTTGGGTCAACAGGCTCAGCTGCGAAAGCAAAAGTTGATGTCATAGACACAACAGCTGCCAGCGCTTTTATTTTTAATTTCTTAGAGGCTAACATGGCATGATCCTTTAAAATATTCCTTTACGTTGCAAGTTGGCTCTTATTTTTAAGCCACGCAAAGCATAACAGAGGATCAAAAATAGACAGGCGTTATGTAGATTAATAAATGTAAATAAGCGTCTGAATTAATGTTAAAAATTGTTTAATATTAAAATAATGTCATTTTCGTAGAATTTTTCTTAACTAAACCACCCTGAACAATTTCATATTTTTGATTAAAATCAAGATACAAAATCGAATTATTCAATAAATAACAACTCATCAAATTACACATTTCCACGAATAATCTTCAAAGAAATACCATTGCAATATGGAATATCGCTATTAATGTTATATGTTCAAAAAATCATTAATCGAGATAAATATTTTGTTTACATATTCCATTAACGTCTTCTTAAACTTGTAAATTCCCTACAAATATCGCCTCACCCTAAATTATAAAATTACGCCAAAACAGCTGAGCTTATCTCAGTATTGAACTCAAGTATTCAAAAACACCCTATTTTCACAGCTTCTTAATAACGGCTTCCGTATATTAGCTAAGATTCACGCTGTAAGAATGCGTATATCAAAACCTATATCAAAAATTATTACGCTCTTAAACAAAAACCAAAAGATGTCTGCGTGGAATTTTTAATTCGATTAAATTGCCGCTCAAAGCGACCTAATTTTTCTCTCGAAATTAAAATTAACGATCTTCTTATTTAAAAAATTTCATTAAATTTTTATTTAATTGATTGAGAAATAGTTTTTACAAAAATCGATTTAAACGATTATAGAAAAAATTAAAAAAAATAATGAGCAGTAAAATATTTTTAGCGATTAAATTTTAAAAAGAGCAAAAATTTCTAAAAAAACAAAGAAAGTGACATCAAAAATTGAAACGATATTTACGTAGGTTAAAAATGCGTTAAGCAAAAACTGTTGGATTAGGCAATAAAAATTATAGGGTTTTAATAACTAAAATAATTACTACAGCTCTGTTATTTAGAAGGGAATTTATAAAAGAAATAAAATAAGACAGGGTCTCAACAACCCAATGACGACATTATAATCAATCGAACAGAAAAAGCTATCACTGTGATCATATTTTATGTGCGTCTTTAAAAATAACGACGGCTCGGATGAATCAAAGTGAGTAAATCCGCCATCCCTTGCATCTAACCAAGACCGAAGAGTCTATGCAGGGAAGCATGTTTTTTAGTCACCAACGCTTATTCGGTTCTACATAGCCAAAAACATTAATCTGATTTTTCGGTAATAACTGGACATGCAAGCGATTACGCAGCATTAGCCGCCAGAAATACATCTCACCTTCTGCCCAACTCCGAATGCAATAAATAATTTAGGAAACTCTGATTAACCTAGAGTTTCTCGCGACACAGGATGTGTCGCCAATTTCAAGAGCCGTGAGTGATTGAAATTGTGAAGAAATTGAGAATCGCATTTTCAATTTCTGTCCTCTGATTAAATCATGGATGAGTTAATCAGAGGTTCCTTTAGTTTCGATTACTGTAAAAACACCAAACTCGATCGCACTGGTTGTACGCATAATTCGATTGAGGCTCTTCACAGAGTTAAGCGTCTAACGGAAGGGCTTGTTTAGTTGGCATTGGCTTTTTTAGCTGGATTTGACTTGTCTAATTAGAGTTGGAGATGCGTCGCCAATTCACCAACAATAATTACTGGTGAATTGTTTATGGTTGCAATTTATTTGAAAATCGTATTTTCAAATTTTGCAGTAAATTTAAATCAGCAAAAATTATTCAGGCGTCTCGACCAGCTTCTGCCGGTTTTAACGGGTGTCGATTATTCCGCTGTTAGCCTGCGTCATTTTGCCGCACGCATACTGTAAACTAATAGCTCTATTAAAACGTCAATTACAGGAAGCTTAAAATAGACATTGCATCACGATAGTTTTTTTCAAAGGCTTTAGGGAATCCTAAACAACGGCTATTCGCTCACCTCAATTTGATAAGGGCTTGCTCGAATATTTACAGAACTACAGTTACATTTATTGCCTTTTTAAAGTAAATTACCAAACTCTAAATTTATCTTCTAAATTCTTGAACACAGATGTCACAATTGCGTCGTTTTTTAACAGCTCACTCGTCAGCCCACGTCGCCGTGCTGCTGGTCTTTTTGCTGTGGACGCAATTTGCTAACGCACATCATCTTGCCAGCCACAGTTATCAACCTTTTGCAGAGCAAGGTTTATGCGATTGTGCGCACTCACCAGCAGGCGCCATTCACACACTGACAACCCTAAACAGTTGCTCTGACACTACCGAACAAACCAACGTCAAATACTCCAATCCGATCTTATCCGCTCGGATTAATCACCGCTTTAGTATTCGCGCACCACCTTCCACTCAGCGTTAAGCGTTTTTTCTCAATCTAAAAGTAACTCACAGATTTAATATTATAAAAATTTGCGCTTTTTTAGCGTAGGTATTCATTTGAGTGGAATTTATGAACCGCCCTTTACATCGATTTACCCCAAAAAAATTAACTCAAGCCATTTCGGGATTGCCTTTCTTATTGTGTGCTGCAACCGGCTACGCGGCGCCAGAACATGAACAACATTTAACAGTAATCGAAGAAGTTGTTGTAACCGGCGAGCTGCAAAAAAAACTTGCCGACACAGCATTGCCAATTAATGTCCTCAGTGGCGAACAGCTCAACAACGATCTTGCAAACACGCTTGGCGATACCATCGACAGCTTACCCGGCGTGCAATCTAGCAGTTTTGGCGCAGGTGTTGGTCGCCCAATTATCCGTGGCCAATCGGGTAATCGAGTACGCGTGCTTCAAAACGGCATCAACACACTAGATGCCTCGTCGGTGAGTCCCGATCACGCCAACGGCGTAAACCCATTTGCCGCAGAGCGCATTGAGGTCTTGCGCGGCCCGGCAACCTTGCTTTATGGCAACGGCGCAATCGGTGGTGTCGTCAACGTTTTGGACAAACGCATTGCCTCGCAACCTCTTGAAGAAACAAGCGCTCGTATCCTGCAAAGTCACGACACCAATAACGACCAAAACACGACGGCATTTACCCTTGATGCTCCCGCCGGAAATTTCGCCGTACACGCTGACGGGACCATTTTCAACGGCAACGATGTGGAGATTCCGGACGGCAATTTTTTACCACCGTTTCAAGATGAAGATACAACCGGCAGGCTACGCAACAGTAATTTTGATGGCAAAAGTGGTGGCCTAGGCGCAACGTATTTCTTCGACAGCGGTTATATTGGTATTGCGGTTAGCGACTTACAGCAAGAGTACGGACTGCCGCCAGCTCCGCCAGGAGTCAGCGATGAAGAAGGTGTCGATATTCGCATCGATCTTGATCAAACTCGCTACGAAATTGAAACCGGTTGGCTTTTAAATGGCTTTTTTAACGAATTAAACGCTCATATTGGCTTCACCGATTATGAACATCGCGAAATAGAAATTGAACCTGAAGAAGAATTTGCCGAAGACGAAGGCGAAGAGGAAATCGGCACACGCTTTTTTAACGAAGGCTTTGACTCTCGTTTTACCCTAAAACACGGTAGCCCAAACAGCCAACACGGTGTTCTTGGCGTGCAAATTCAGGATCGAGAGTTCGGCTCTGAAGGCGGTGAAGGATATATCCTACCAACCGACATTCGTTCCTTTGCGGTGTTTGCGCTAGAAGGCTTTGAATACAAACAATTGCAACTGGAACTCGGCGCACGTATAGAAAGAACCGATACCGAGCTTTCTAGTGGTTGCGATCAGTCCGAGACAACCTTCAGCGCCTCGGCGTCGGCACTGCGTGATATTAGCGACAGCGCAAACGTTTGGATTTCGGCGAGCCTGTCTGAACGCGCCGCCACCGAAGAAGAATTGTTCTCGAATGTTAGCGAATCAACCTGTACCAACTTTGCTGAGCAAGATTTAATTGAACACGCCGCAACGCGCCGCATTGAAATTGGTAATCCCGATCTCGATACCGAAACCAGCCGAAACATAGAAGTTGGTTTACGCAAACACAGCGGCGAATGGACGGGTGAAATCAACGTCTTTTATAACAATATTCGCGATTACATTTTTGCAGGCTTCACGGATGATCCAGAAGTTATTCGCTACAATCAGCAAGACGCCGATTTCTATGGAATTGAAGCCGAATTTACTCAGCATTTATTCCGCGATAGCAATCAACATTTCGACCTTCGCGTTTTTGGTGACTATGTGCAAGGCGAGCTTGATGACGGTGAAGATGTACCAAGACTAGCACCCGCTCGATTAGGCGCAGAACTCAGCTGGGCCAGAAATCGTTGGTTTGCACAACTCTCAAGCGTCCAAGTGTTTGATCAGTCACGTACCAGCAGCAATGAAACCAAAACGGACGGCTATAATCGCCTTGAAGCCTTGATTGAGTACAACTTACCAATCAATGACAGCAATCTTGCGATCTATTCCAAAGGTAAAAACCTTTTAGACGAAGACATTCGAGATCACACCTCATTCACCAAAGACTCGGCCCCAGCCGCGGGTATTGGTGCCGAAGTGGGTTTGCGATTTACGTTTTAATTAGCTGGTACTCAAAGCAAATTAGGCTCTGATAAAGCCAAAATTTCTAGCGACTCAGGGACGAGTCGCCAATCTCTATTACGCTAGGGAATTGAGATGATAAAATCACAGGAATCTCGGGTTAACTCATCCATGCTTGAACCAGACGACAGAAATTAACGCCGCGATTTCCAATTTCTTCACAATTTCAATCACTTACTGTTCTCGAAATTGGCACATTCTAGTGTCGCAAGAAACTCTGGGTTGATCAGAGTTTTCTATGAAAAATAAATAATTTAGAGCCTACTTGTTTGTAATTTTCCAAAACTAGAATTCAATAAGGCTATGCTCGACACCCTTCTTTAACATCCGCTAAAAGTCCCTTAAAAACTCGTTAACGATGCTACGTGAGTATTTAAAAGACTCAATAACCTTCTAATTACTAATTTATCAATATCAACATTAGTGACAGCTTTTTAAAAAAGCTGTCACAATCTTGCCAGAGCACACATTTTTATCAGGTAAGGCACCATCAAATAAAAAATCTCCTAAACTGAAATGTATCTACTAATTCGCCATCAACAGCCTAAGGCTTACTTCTTATATACGGTTATTGACAAAGGTGCGCCAATGATGAATTCAACTACCGGGGATAGCGTGTGCCTGTTTTCTGCCATGTGTGGAATTATTACCGTCAATCAACAGCCCCAAGCGCATTTAACATTAACTCGAACTGCACAATGGCAAGGTATAGAAATCGATACAACCGTTACTGATGCTGACGGTTATTTTGAATTTCCGTCAATGTTCGTCAAAAACCGTAAAAAATTTCAAACCTCAACTTTTTTGGTAACTCAAAATATATTTACCGATTTTGGCAATAAAAACATTCGCCTGTGGTTGGGGTCAAAATTATTTCCACAAGAATTTTCTGAGTCTCGCGGCGAAATAATCTCGGTAAGAGGTGAACTCACCGAGCGGGAAAAATCCTATTCAATAAATTCGCAAGTATTCCTAACGTTATTTGATTGGGCAGTAGTAACCGACAGCATGTCAGCGTCTTTAAATACATTTAATTTAACCATTAACTAGCTTTTTAACGTCCTAAAACTTCATGAAAATTTCGATGCTTTTAAATCTCATCACCGCTCAAAACAGGGCAACAAAAGCGCGAATTATTGACGAAGTCATTATAAAAAAATTAAAACTCCATTATCACAGTCTTTGGCTCCTTGCTCTGTTCATCAGCGCGCAATCATTTGCACAGACTACCTCTTTAACGATGAGCTATGAGCAATGGCAGCCCTTTTATTACAGCAGCAACGGTAAGATTGTCGGTTTGGATATTGATATTGCACGAGAAATTCTCGATCAACAAAATATCTCCCTAGCCTTCAAACAGCTGCCATTCTGGCGAAGCTTGCCGAGCTTATATTCAGGAGAAATTGACTTAGTAGGCTCCATGGGTTTAACAGATAAACGCAAACGGTATCTGTTTTATTCGCAACCCTATTTTCGCGAACGATATATTCTCTATATCAATAACAAATTTTACGATCAGTTCAGCGGTCAAACCATAACGGAACTTTTAAGCAGAGGTTTTAGAGTAGGAGTAACTCGCGGCACATTTCACGGTGCTTTATTCGAACCTTTAAAAAAAGCCCAAGCATTTCACGATCAAATCATCGAAGTTTCCAGTGACATGCAAAACCACAAAAAACTGGTTAGCGGTCGTATCGACGGATTTATCCAAGAAAGCTCGTTGTTTGAAGTTAACAACAGCGTAATGAAACAACAAATAAACATCACTCCACTGCTGTTAATCGGCGAGACCGATCTGCACTTTGTTTTTAGTCGAGTCACAACAACCGAAACCATCGTGCAGCAGTTCAATGCTGGATTGCAGCAGTTAAAACAATCGGGACGCTATCAGGAAATACTCGCACGCTATCGATTAAGCGAACACGCTGTAGATTAATCATCCAAAATAGTTTTAATAGCAGCTCAAATCGACATTAACCGGCCATAACATTCACGCTTTAAAAAAGACTAGAATCCACCGTAGGCGATCTACCAAATACTGAGCTACTGCCTGCTCAATTGCGATAACCAATTGAAATGATTTAGGAACATCCGCTTAACTCCGCCATGATTTAATCACCGAGAAACAAGGCAGTAGGCCTTACGCCATTATTTTACCTGCGGCAAAATAACAGCAGGTGGAAGAATTAACTTATAATTCCTATACTCCGCTCCAAAAAGCTCAGCGAGAATGACAATGACCTATTGCGTAGCAATGAATCTCGAACAAGGTCTCTTGTTCGGTGGCGATACCCGTACCAATGCCGGTGTCGATCATATTTCCACGTTCAGAAAACTCTATACCTTCTCAAACGATAAAACTCACGCCTTGGTTATTTTGTGTTCAGGCAACCTCGGCACCAGCCAAGCCTTGATAGAGTTATTACGTAAAGAAATTCGAGCCAACGAATCCAACCTGCTTAATCATACGTCGCTGTTTGACTGCGCCAAGCACGTGGGTAAGCGCCTGCGGGAAATCATTCACGGTTATAGCGAAGAAGATTACGACAAGAAAGTCGATTTCTCTGGCAGCTTGCTATTGGGCGGGCAAATTAAAGGTGAAGCTCCGCGCTTATTCTTTGTCTATCCGCAGGGTAATTTTATCGAATCAACCCGCGAGACGCCTTACTTTCAGATAGGTGAACACAAATACGGCAAGCCTATTTTGGAACGAACCCTCGAATACACAACACCATTAAATATCGCCCTTAGCTCTATGGTTGTGTCTTTAGACTCGACCATTAAAAGTAATTTGTCGGTGGGGTTACCCATGGACGTGCTGATTTACGAAAAAGACAGCTTTAATCTGGATCGCTATCGTCGCTTTAATGAATACGATCAAGAATTCTTGGCCGCAAGAAAATATTGGTTAGACGGTTTACGTCGCTTGATTGAAGAATTTCCAGAACTAAAAGTTTAACCGAGTTTTCATTCGCATCTTTACGCACATGCAGCCACAACCCAATCAATCATTAGCGATGCTGCATGTGCACAGTTGGATTCTTACCAAATATCGCTATTGACCCAGCAAATAAACATTCAAATCTTCGGCAAATTCGCTCTCACCTCGATAACCTTACAGTTCAAAACAGTCGCCTTTCACTGTTGATCTATCGTAAAGTAGTTCTTAGAGGAAGCTGTGACCAGCCTAGAGTTTCCTGCGACACAAAGATGTGTCACCAATTTCAAGAACGGAATGTGATTGAAATTGTGAAGAAATTGGACATCGCCTTTTTCAATTTCTGCCGTCTGATTAAATCATGGCTGAGTTAATCAGAGATTCCTATAGTTTTTTTATTAGAAAAAATCAGAGAAAACTTTATTGGTGTGTATGGCGCAATTTAAAAATAATCCTGCACTTGCCGCGAAATTATCAAATGGCATAAATGCTGCTCTGAATTATGCAATATTCACCGAATTTAACCACGTTTGGCCCTTTCAATTTATGCGCAAACGTTATGCAACTAAAGCTAAGTCAATACATGACCGTGCACACATGGCATGCTTACCGAAATTTTGGATTGCCTAAGATGATTTATGATTTTTGCGTTAGGCAACGAGCTTCCAAGATATTTGCTATCGACAATCAATTATCGATGCGCAAACCGACAACACCTATAAGGCTACAACGCTTTATCGCTCCAGCAACCGCAACAGAATATTATAAATAAACGACCTAAAGGAGCTGTGCTCTAAATGAGTATCGAATGGAAAAATTATGAGTGCGCCGATCTCTATGATGAATTAATCAATAATAGAGGTAACCCGCGTCAGCCAGCCCGAAGACTCGCTAATTTTGTGAGTAAGTTAGGCGTTGAAGAATTACAAAAACGTCGCCAATTGGCAGACGCAACCGTTCAGGATATGGGCGTGAGTTTTACCGTTTATACCGACGAAGGTAATATCGACAGAGCTTGGCCGTTCGACATTATTCCCCGAATTATTCCAGCCAAAGAATGGAATCAAATTGCATTAGGTTTAAAGCAACGCCTAAAAGCACTCAATTTGTTCATTAACGATATTTATCATAAGCAGGAAATCATCAAAGATGGTATCGTTCCGGCTTACCTAATTCAAAATTCGAAGAATTTTCGCCCAGAATGCGTTGGCGTAAAGCCCGCTTTTGGTGTGTGGGCACACATTTGCGGCTCCGATTTGGTGCGCGATGCCGACGGCAAGATGTACGTTTTAGAAGATAATCTGCGCGTACCGTCTGGCGTGTCCTACATGCTCGAAAATCGTGCAGTTACCAAACGCGTGTTGCCAGAGGTATTTGGGCGCGAAAACGTGCTTCCGGTCGACGATTACCCATCAAAATTATTCGACATGCTCGCGGCTTTGTCGCCGCGTAAAGTGAAACAACCTGAAATTGTTGTACTCACACCGGGCATTTATAACTCAGCGTATTTCGAACATGCCTTTTTGGCGCAACAAATGGGTGCAGAGCTGGTTGAAGGCTCTGATTTGTTAGTGGATACCGATGACTGCGTTTATATGCGAACCATCCGTGGACGCGAGCGCGTTGATGTTATTTATCGACGCATCGACGATATGTTCATTGACCCAGAAGTGTTCAGTAAAGACTCCATGCTGGGTGTACCCGGACTCATGAGAGCGTGGAAAAAGGGCAATGTCGCGTTGGCCAATGCACCAGGTGCGGGCGTTGCCGACGATAAAGTCATCTACGCATATGTTCCAAAAATCATCGAATACTATCTGGGTGAAAAGGCGCTGATTCCCAACGTACCAACTTATTTATGTGACAACGAAGACGAACGCGAATATGTGATCGAGCATATTCACGAGCTCGTAGTGAAGCCTGCCAATGAATCTGGTGGCTACGGCATGTTAGTTGGCCCTCACTCCACCAAAAAAGATCAAGAAAAATTTGTTAAGTTGATAAAAGAAAACCCACGTAACTACATTGCTCAACCAACATTAATGTTATCGACCGCGCCAACACTTACCGATGGCGGCCGCCCCGAACCTCGTCACCTAGATTTGCGACCCTTTATTTTGCAAAGCAAAGATCTCTACGTTACCACCGGCGGATTAACCCGCGTTGCTATGGTGAAAGGCTCACTGGTGGTGAACTCTTCCCAAGGCGGTGGCAGTAAAGATACTTGGATCGTTGAATCGGAGGGCGTGTAAGATGCTGGCTAGAGTTGCAGAACGCCTTTATTGGGCAGCCCGTTATTTAGAACGCGCCGAAAACACCTCTCGATTAATTGGTGTGTACGATAATTTACTGTTCGACCTGCCAAAAGATTTACTGGATATCAGCTGGTTTAACCTTATTGAGCTCAACAGCAGCGCAGAAACTTTCAACCGGCGTTACAAGGTTCGAAGCGAACGCAATATTGTTAAGTTTTTGGTTTCCGATCCAGATAATCCAAGTTCTATCGCAGCATCGGTAAGGGCCGTGCGTGAAAACCTAAGAACCACCCGCGATGTGATTCCGCCGGCGGCCTGGGAACAGGTCAACGAGTTGTTTATTTACGTCAATAAGCATTCCCGCGATGGTTTATTACGTGCCCGCCGTCACGAGTTTTTAACCGAAATTATTGAGCGCTCGCAATCGCTAAATGGCCTGTTGCACGGTTCGCTGATTCGCGATGAAGCTTGGCAATTTATAAAACTCGGGCGTAATATCGAACGCGCCGATATGACAACGCGTATTCTCGACGCTGGAGCTGCGGTACTTGAAAATACCAAAGTATTTGAGACATCCAATCCGGCTCAAGTGATTTGGGGCAACGTACTGCGTTCAATCGATGCGTACATGAGTTATCGAAGAGCGGTAAAATCGACCGTACGTGGCAGCGATGTTGCTCGCTTTTTACTCGATGAAGAGCTTCTACCTAGGTCCGTGGCCTATTGCAGTCGGCAAATTTGTCAGGCAGCCACAAATCTTTCACAAGTCTCTGGTAGAAAATCTCCAGTTAACACCGACAAACTGCCCAAATACATCATCGAAAAAGAGGGTGATCTGGGTGCGGATTTTCGCAGCTATCTGAATGAGCTTCAGCTAGCAATTGCCGCAATACACGTGCAAATCTGCCAAACTTGGTTCCCTCACGACTAGATATTTTACTGGCGTGGCACTGTTGTCACGCCAACGCCAAACATATTCGCGTTCAACCTTCAGGAAAGCTTCATGGCCATTCGCGTCAAGTTACTACATAAGACTCATTATAAGTTTGACCGCCCCGTTAATATTTACCCACACGTTCTGCGGCTTCGTCCGGCGCCGCATTCGCGGACCAAAATTCACGGCTACTCGCTTAAAGTTCTACCCGAAGATCATTTCTTAAACTGGCAACAAGATCCATTTGGCAACTTTCAAGCTCGCCTGGTGTTTCCCGAAAAAACCAAAGAACTCGCCTTTGAGGTTGAAGTCATCGCCGACATGACGGCGATTAACCCATTCGATTTTTTTATTGAAGAATACGCCGAACATATTCCTTTTGTGTACGAAGAACAGTTGAAAAAAGAACTGTTACCGTACCTAGAGACCGAAGAACACGACAGCCCATTGCTGAAAAAATGGGTCGAATCGGCAATGCCCAAAGATGGACTTGAAATGCGCTCGATCGACTTTTTGGTTGAGTTGAACATGCGCTTACAACAAGAGATCGAATACAACATCCGCATGGAGCCGGGCGTTCAAAAGTGCCAAGAGACGCTCGAAAAGAAAAACGGCTCCTGCCGCGACAGCGCATGGTTACTGGTGCAGATACTTCGCCACCTTGGCTTTGCGGCGCGTTTCGCCTCTGGCTACTTGGTACAACTTAAATCCGATAAAGAATCTCTTGATGGCCCATCGGGCCCTGCCGAAGACTTCACCGACCTGCACGCTTGGTGTGAGGTCTATTTACCCGGCGCAGGTTGGGTGGGGTTAGATCCAACCTCGGGTCTGTTCGCGAGTGAAGGTCATATTCCCTTGGCCTGTACGCCTCACCCCGTCTCTGCGGCACCGGTTACCGGTGCGACCGGTAAGTGTGAAGTTGAGTTTGAATTCAGCAACGAAGTCTTCCGTATTCACGAAGATCCTCGCGTTACCAAACCTTATATAGAAGAAGATTGGCAGGCCATTCAGGCCCTTGGCAAAGCCGTAGACGAAGAGCTTGGTCAGAGCGATGTCCGCTTGACGATGGGCGGCGAACCTACTTTCGTATCCATTGACGATATGGAATCTGCGCAATGGAACACCGACGCCCTTGGCGACGACAAGCTGCGTTTGGCAAAAGATCTATTGCTGCGCTTGCGCAAGCGCTTTGCACCCAACGGTTTGCTGCATTACGGTCAAGGAAAATGGTATCCCGGCGAAGAAGTACCGCGCTGGGCGCTGGGCGTTTTTTGGCGTCTCGACGGCGAACCCATGTGGCGCAATACCGATTTGCTGGCTCGCGTTGATAAGGATTACGGCTATGGTTACCCAGAAGCCGAACAATTCGCTCAGCAGTTAGCGGTTAATCTCGGCCTTGCCGAAGACTTTGTACATACCGCCTTTGAAGACGCACTGCACTACGTTGATCTGGAAGAGCAGCTGCCAATCAATATCGACCCTACCACGGTTGACTTAACCGACAGCTTAGAACGCAAGCGTTTGGCCAAATTGTTGCGTCGCGGGCTCAACACCCCCACCGGTTACGTAATCCCACTGGCATGGGACTATGGCAACAGCAGTTGGATGAGCACACGCTGGGAATTCCGTCGCGGCCACTTGGCGTTGATTCCGGGTGACTCACCTATGGGATTCCGTCTACCGCTTGAATCTCTACCAGCACTGGAAGAAAAAATACTGGCGAAGTTCCGCGAGCCGGAGCGCGATCCGTTTGAAAGTCGTGAGCAACAAATTGTTGCTCCTTACGTTATTACCGACGAATACGGTCAAATCAGCCCTGGGCCACGCAATCTCATGACCGAGAGCGCAGATGCGACACTCGAAGAACGTTTTGGAAAACAGAGTAACGACGACGAGCTGCTTCGCTACTGGGTAAGCACATTGCGCACAGCCTTGTGCGTGGAGCCACGTGATGGCCGCCTGTATCTATTCTTGCCGCCATTACAGTACCTAGAGCACTATGTGGCGCTGATTAATGCCATCGAGAACACCGCGCAAGACCTCAACTTACCGATTGTGATTGAAGGTTACGAGCCGCCGAAAGATTTCCGTTTGCAAAAGCTGTTGGTGACACCTGATCCGGGGGTGATCGAAGTGAATATCCATCCGTCGCGTTCGTGGCAAGAATTGGTTAATAACACCACGGCTCTTTACGAAGAAGCCTTTAAATCTCGCCTAGGTACCGATGCCTTCATGGTAGATGGCCGCCATACTGGCACAGGCGGTGGTAACCACATCACCTTGGGTGGTTTAACACCCGCCGACAGTCCATTATTGCGCCGCCCAGATGTACTGCGCAGCTTTGTGACCTACTGGCAGCACCATCCGGCGCTTTCGTACATTTTCTCAGGCATGTTTATCGGCCCAACCTCGCAATCCCCAAGGGTTGATGAAGGTCGCGACGAAATGCTGTACGAACTTGAAATTGCCTTCCAACAAATGCCCGACGGCGAAGTTGCCCAACCTTGGTTGGTGGATCGCTTAATGCGAAACCTATTGGTTGATATTACCGGCAACACCCACCGCGCCGAATTCTGTATCGATAAACTCTACGCACCCGGTTCGGCCAGTGGTCGCCAAGGTATTCTGGAGTTCCGCGGTTTCGAAATGCCGCCGCACGAACACATGGCGCTGGTACAGGCACTGTTGATTCGGACCCTGTTGGCTCGCTTCTGGAAAGCCCCCTACAAGAAATCATTAGTACGCTGGGGAACAGAACTGCACGATCGATTCATGCTGCCACATTACGCCTGGGCCGACATGAAAGACGTTGTCGACGATCTCAACCGTCACGGCTACCCATTCCAGCTGCATTGGCTAGCACCGTTTGAAGAATTCCGCTATCCACACTACGGCCGTGTGCAAATCGATGATATCGAGCTAGAACTGCGCTGGGCCATTGAGCCTTGGCATGTTCTCGGCGAAGAAGTCGCCAGTTTTGGTACTGCTCGCTATGTAGACAGCTCTGTTGAACGTTTACAAGTTAAGGTTCGCGGCCTGACAGATAGCCGTTATGTGGTCGCTTGTAATGGCCGACGCGTACCGCTAACACCAACCGGACGTCACGGCGAATACGTTGCAGGGGTGCGTTATCGCGCTTGGGCGCCGCCTTCGGCACTACACCCAACCATTGGTATTCATGCTCCACTTACATTCGACCTGATTGATACCTGGAACGGTCTCGCCATTGGCGGCTGTACTTACCATGTAAGTCACCAAGGTGGACGCTCCTACGACGATTACCCGGTCAATGCCATGGCTGCCGAGACTCGTCGCACCAATCGCTTTGAGGATTTCAATCATACCCAAGGGCCATTTACACCACGCCCCGAGTACGATGCTATTCGCGAGTTCTTCCCGAACCACGAGCCACCAAGACCTATGGCTCCACCGCCGGAAGAGCCGACCAACGAGTATCCTTACACCTTAGACTTGCGTAAAAAACCATCATTTTATTGAGGCCTGTTATACTGAAACTGAGGACAAAAATGGTTAGTGAGAAAAACTTTCAGAGCTATCCATTTTTTTTGATAAGACTCGGTTACTGAAATCACTTAATGAAATATGAGAATTGAATGTCGTTGGAAGTTACTGAATAATGGCCGCCAGAACTTGGCCTAAGTCACTTAAATTGTTGGCAAGAAATTAGTTAACGAACATCGAACTTCAATCAAAAACGGGCTCACTTGAGCCCTTTTTTGTCTGCCACGTTTACTCACATCGATCTTGCAGAACAACCACAAATTGACAATAACATCGGCCCAACAGATCGAATAACTAGGCCTGAACATTTTTAAATATAAAGGTGCATGAATTGGCCATGGTACAAAAGCAGTCCCAAACAAATTCCATGCAAGAGCCGGAGCCGCTCAGGTTCTACAACACCTCAACGGAGCTGGACGAATCCATTGACGCCAGCGGAGTGCGGCAAGGTCATTGGCAACAGCTGGTCAGTAATTTCGAAACCTTGACCAAAAAAGCGCTCACGGAACGCTCCACTAAAATTCAGCGAATCCTTCGCGACGACGGCGCCATCTACAACGTTAACGGCGGCACCTCGGTTTGGGGACTCGACCCAATTCCTGTGGTTATCTCTCCGGCGGAATGGCAGAGCATCGAGCGCGGTTTGGTTGAGCGTGCACAACTGCTCGATTTTGTTCTCAAAGACATCTACAACAATCAAGAAATTATTCGCCGCGGCATCGTGCCGCCAGAAGTTATCTACAACCATCCCGGCTTTATTCGCGCCTGCCATCGCACCCATTTACCCGGTTCGCACCAGCTTATTTTCTACGCATCCGACCTAGTTCGCGGCCCAGACAATCAATTAATGGTGGTTGGTGATCGTACCCAAGCACCTTCTGGCAGCGGTTACGCCTTAGAAAATCGCTTGGTGATGCAGCGGGTCTTTCCGGTTATTTTCCGCGAACAAAACGTCTGTCGATTGCGCGGGTTCTTCAATACTTTACGCGAACAATTGCTGCGTCTGGCACCCGGTCGCAATCTTAAAAGTGGCGAAAGCCCTCGTGTGGTTATTCTCACACCCGGCGCCTACAGCGAGACCTTCTTCGAACACGCCTTTTTAGCCAACTACCTAGGCTACCCGCTGGTTCAGGGTAAAGATTTAACCGTGCGTCGCGGCTACGTATGGATGAAAACCCTCGATGGTTTATCACGAGTCGATGTGATTTTACGACGTGTTGACGATACCTATTGCGACCCCGTAGAGCTTAAGGGCGATTCACAACTCGGTGTTGCCGGGTTACTCGAAGTCGTGCGCGCCGGTCGTGTCGCCGTCGCCAATCCGCTGGGCAGCGGCATTTTAGAAAGCGGCGCCTTGATGCGTTACTTGCCAGATATCAGTCGTCACTTTTTTGGTCGTGAACTGTCTTTACCAAGCGCGCCCACCTACTGGTGTGGCGACAGTAACGACTTCAACTATGTTATTAATAATCTGCGTAAACTGCGCATAAAGCACGCGCATCGCCAGTTTGATTCCAACTCGACCTTCGGCGGCAGCTTGTCCGAAAACGAACTGGCGGCGTTAGCAACCAGCATTCGCCAGTCGCCACAAAATTACGTCGCTCAAGAATTTGTGCCACCGTCGCAAAGCCCAAGCTGGCGAAACAAAAATATCGAGGCCAGACCTTTTGCCTTACGAGCCTTTGCCGTTGCCAATGAGCAAAGCTACCAGATTATGCCCGGCGGCTTAACGCGCTCGGCGGCGAACATTAACGATCAGCTGATTACCAACCAATTGGGGGCAGTCAGTAAAGATACCTGGGTGCCGAGTCTCGAATCCGATCAAGAGGCGCAAGTAACGCCGTCAGCAAGCCTACAGCCTTATCGCAACATTGATGTCAGCCTGCCAAGCCGTGTGGTTGAGAATCTATTTTGGGTCGGCCGCTACAACGAACGCGCCGACATGGCCTTACGCCTGTTACGTACCGTATTTATGCAATTGAACGGCGCTCATCGCTTACCGGTAGAAGCCGAACGCTTGTTGCTCTATTCGGTGACACAATTAACCATGACCTATCCCGGCTTTAACGAGGCCAGTCAAACACTGTTTGAAAATCCAGAAGGCGAACTGATGAGCGTCATCTTGGATGAAAACCGCATGGGCAGTGTAACCGCAAGCCTAAAAGCCATGTTGCGTTCGGCCAGCGAAGTGCGCGAAATGCTCTCCAGCGATACTCAGCGCGTGGTAAACGATATTGACGACGAACTCTACAATCTCGCCAAAAATCTCCGTGCCAGTATTAATTCGGCACCAGAAGAAGCACTCGACCCAATGGTTACGGCGCTGCTTGCCTTAGCGGGATTGTTCAACGAAAGCATGTATCGCGGCATGACTTGGCACTTTTTAGAGTTAGGTCGTGCCTTAGAAAAGGTGTATCAGCTCACCACCTTGATGCGCTCACTGTTGGTGCCGGTCTCCCAGCACGAAGAGACACAAATCGTGTGCACCGAAGTCATATTAACCACCACCGAAGGCCTTAACACTTTCCGTCGCCGGTTCCGCAATGACACCAGCTTATACAACGTCTTGGCTACCTTGATGCTCGATCGCACCAATCCACGCTCGTTGATGTATCAATTGGAATACATCGGTGAATTGATAAAAGAACTGCCCAATCACAGCTCCAACGTACCTGAAATTGGCCGCGAAAGCCGAGCGCTTTTAGAAGCTGTATCGAGCATACAGTTGGCAGATATCAGCAAGCTGCTTGAGGTTAACGAACAAAACTCCATTCGTGCCAACCTTGATCAACTGTTGGTGAGAGTTCAAGAGCTGATGAAAAGCATGGCTCTGGCGATTAGCGATGTTTATTTCGACCATACAGCCG
The DNA here is from genome assembly GCF_054658275.1 of Sessilibacter sp. MAH3. Lineage (NCBI taxonomy): Bacteria > Pseudomonadati > Pseudomonadota > Gammaproteobacteria > Cellvibrionales > Cellvibrionaceae > Sessilibacter > Sessilibacter sp. MAH3. Next base: position 163,120 of record NZ_BAAGIE010000006.1, read on the forward strand.
GGCCACAACAATTGGTGCAAAACCCTTGGAACATGGATTAGTCATCAATGATTTATCGCATTCGCCACATCACACAGTATAAATATGCGTCGCCGGTGAGCCTTGCTTACAATCTCGCCTGTTTGTTACCGAGAAATACCGAATACCAAACCTGTCTAGATCACCATCTAAACATAACGCCAACAGCAACGGCGTTAGCGCAGCGCAAAGATTACTTTGGTAATAATACCCACAACTTCAGTTTAGAACGCGCGCATACCGAATTAATTGTTGATATTCAATCAACGGTGCGCGTCGCCGACGTTCGATTAGTGGGTAGAGATTTAGAAATTGGCAACGCTTGGGAAGACAGCCTATTGCTCATGCAATCGAGTAAAGACGAAGCAACCCTAAGAGCGCGGGAATTTGTTTTGGATTCTGCGTTTATTAAAGCGCACAAAGAATTGCGCGAATACGCACTGCCATCTTTTACAAATGGCAGGCCGTTATTATCGGCGGTACGTGATCTCACCCACAGAATTTTTACAGACTTCACCTATGATCCTGGTTTCACTAACGTAAGCACACCGTTAGACGAAGTACTACAGCATCGCCGCGGCGTCTGCCAAGATTTCGCGCATTTAGCCATTGGCTGTCTCAGATCAATGGGTTTTGCAGCGCGTTATATCAGTGGTTACCTCGAAACCATTCCACCTCCCGGACAAGAAAAACTGGTTGGAGCCGATGCATCTCATGCGTGGTTTTCCGTATTTTCGCCAACCGAAGGCTGGTTTGAATTCGATCCAACCAACGACAATATTCCCGGCCCTCAGCACATCACCACTGCATGGGGACGAGACTACGCAGATGTTTCGCCCTTAAAAGGTGTTATTTTTGAAGGTGGCGGCTCACAGAGTTTACTGGTTTCTGTAGATGTACAACGGTTAGAAGCATAATAACCTGACCTACTTGGATGCAAGCCCATGAAAATAGTCTCAACTAACATCTCAGAGATCAAAACCGTTGAATACCAAGGCGAGCTAATTACCACCGGTATTTTTAAAAAACCCACCACCGAAACAGTCTATATCGATTCCGAAAATATTCACGGTGACGCTCAAGCCGATCTCGTAAATCACGGCGGTATCGATAAAGCAGTGTATGCTTTCTGCGACTCTTATTACGAATACTGGAAAACACAATTAAAAAATCCCGATTTAACCTTTGGTGATTTTGGCGAAAACTTTACCGTAACCCATTTACACGAAGACCAAATATATATTGGCGAACACTATCAATTAGGCAGTGCCATTTTAGAAGTAAGCCAGCCAAGAGTGCCTTGTTTTAAATTAGGCATGGCCTTAAATAATAAAAAATTACCGAAATTATTTATTCAGAATTTTGCAACCGGCGTTTATTTTCGAGTCGTTGAACGCGGCAATGTAACCACCGGTGATGAAATTAAACTTGTTAAACCTGTTGATCACAAGGTCTCGGTTAGAACCTTGTTTAAAGCCTTTTTTGACAAGCATTTTGAAAATCGCGAAGCTATTTATCAACAAGCGGTTGATGTACCCGAACTCGCCAACGAGTGGCGGGAAAAACTGGTAAAACGACTTGCAGGTATTGATGCGCAATTTGGCTAACGACAACAGCGTTAATTTTATACCCCACATTGAGCGCGACGACCATCTTGTGCTTTTTGATGGGGTATGCACACTGTGCAATCACTGGTGTGCATTCCTCTTAAAATTCGATAAACAGCAAACATTCAAACTGGCCAGTGTTCAATCCGCAAAAGGCCAAGAGATTTTAAAATATCTAGAAATGCCCACCAACGATTTCGAAACCATGTTGGTCATAGGTGAATATCGCATCTACAGTAAAAGCGATGCCTTTTTTTATGTGATGAGCAAACTGCCTTATCCGTGGAAAATATTGCAATGTCTCCAAATATTCCCGCGCAGTCTTAGAAATTATTGTTACGATAAAATCGCCCGAAATCGCTATAAAATCTTTGGCAAAAAAGACTACTGCGCGCTACCAAATCCCGCAGATCAACACCGTTTTTTATAGGAAACTCTGATTAACCTAGAGTTTCTCGCGACACATGGATATGTCGCCAATTTAAAGAACGGTAAGTGATCGAAATTGTGAAGAAATTGGAAATCGCATTGTCAATTTCTGTCCTCATGAATTACTCGAATCGCCCATTAACTCATCCACGATTTAATCAGAGGCTCTTAAAAGAACCTTTGGTACAATATACCGCAACATACCGCAACGTTCTTGATTACATCGTTATCGTTTGACCAAAGGCACACCATGAGCACTCCTAAGCACGAACAGACAATAACTCTTAGCATTTTGTCTTCACCAACAGACGCAAATACCGGTCAAACCGGCGCATCGATTTTTACAGAGCAGTTTCTGTCTCTTGAAGATTACAACGGCTTATTTATTACACCCAGAATCAATGCTCTTAATTTTCGCCATCGCTTAAGTGAACCGAATTATTTTAGCGATTGGCATGTTGCCGGTGATGCAACGCTGATTATTATCCGCAGCGGTACCTTACGAATTGGCCTGCGCAACGGCGATTACAGAGATTTCTCTGCGGGCGACATGTTTATCGCCAAAGACCGATTACAAGCCGACGAAGTGTTTAATCCGACGCTACATGGCCACACCGCGGCGGTTATTGGCGAACAACAACTCACCGCAGTACACATAAAATTAGCCGAAGACTAACCAATAGCCTCTACAGATTACTGGTACGCGAGCAAGATCCAAATCAAAACAGCATGAATTTGCCATCAATAAACAGGTAGAAACATAGGTCGTTGGGGCGCAAAATCAGACTCATCTTAAAGGCAACTTAGATTCACCAAGCGCTTTCAGTCGCGCAAAGTCGGCCAAGCAAAGATAGGACAGCAAATTCAAGAGCTGTAAATGCTCGCAATGATGGTGAAGAAATTAACAATCGCATAATCAATTTTGGCTTCTGATTAAATCATGGATGAGTTAATCGGAGATTCCATAAGTCTGTAACAGAGGTGCATCATGCATAAAATCATAAAAACAACCCTTTTATCGATATTTGTACTGATTGGCGGATGCGCATCCATACCGCCAGAAGCCCCCGAGCTATCGGCCGAACTTGGCCGCAGAATATCGGCCATCGAGGACGCTAACATTACGTTGCTAAAGCGCTTTTTTGATCAAAAACGCCGCGAAGTGGATAAGTTCATCGAAGACGAGTGGGTACCAGAATTTGCCAACCAAGTTTTCTCTAACCCTGCGATCGCTAACGCTTGGCAAATTATTGTTAGAGAAGACGATCCACAACAACGACTGATGTTTTTGATCAGCACCGGGCCAAAATTACAACAGAAAATCAACGAAAAGCGCTTAGAACTGATACAACCGCTGGATGATCTAGAACGCCGCATAGAAACGAAAATACGCGACGAATACATCCAAGCGCGCGCGCTCAACAACAGCATCACCAGCTTTCTGCTATCGGCGTCAGAAGTGGCAGAGAACCGAAATCGCTATCTGGAATTAGTTGGCGTAAGCGACGACAGCCTAGGACAACTCATCGACAAAACCGACGACGCCGTCACCGACCTACTCGATAAAGCCACCGACGTTAAAAACAAAGTTACCAGAGCCGAAAACTTCTTAGAAAAAGTTCGCGAAATCCGCGACTCTATTTAACACATTGGAGAAGCCGAAATGCCTATTGATTGGAACACCTTCAACAACGAACTCGACATCGCAATTATCAACGCAGCCAATGCAACCGACAAAAAACTGGCTTCGCAAATATCCTCAATTACACGCTTAACCGATGAAGAAATTCAGGAGCTTTTTCCAGAACCAGCAGATGTTAAAAAACTCACGCAATTATTGGAGATTGTTAAATCGGCAGAAGATCGGAATACCAAAATCAACAAAATTGTTGATAATTCAGAGGAATTTGGCGGGATAGTACTAACGCTATTGGAAAAATTGGCTTGAGCTTTAAAGTTTACACTTATTAGCTTCAGCCCGCGTAAAAAGCCTCTGATTAAATCTGTTAACCAGAGGCTTTTTTATCAAAGACGATTTATTGGTGCAGAGATACTTCTTCAGAACCAATATTTAATTCGGATAATTTACTCAGCAATCCTGCAATATTTTCTTTACCAGAACCTTCATTGGCAAGACGTAGTCTAGTTGCAGCAATAACGGCATCGCCAAAGCCTGCGGTATAGGGCGCAACAATGGTTTCATCAAAAACTACATCACCGGTTGCAATATTGATTAATTTATATTGCACGTGAGTTGTCACCTTAAAATCAATACCAATAAAAGGTTGCTCTACTTTTAACATTTGTACTTCCAAACGGTATTTACCGGTCTCAGAATATAAGCCCTGTAATTTTAGACTTTCTTTCACAGCACCGGCAAAAGACTCATTACCAATTTGAGAAGTCCAGGCAGGATTGGTTTTTTTACCACCGGCAACCTCACCCAAATTTAAGTTATTTTGAATTTCTTCGGAATATTCTTTTTGATCGCCTTGGTAAACCATATTTTGCATCTTGGCACCACTTGCACAACCCCACAAATAGGTACAAAGAAACGCCACACCCAATAATTTAACTAATTTCACAGACACATTCCTTAGATAGATTAATAAACATTTTTATTTTTTATTACCAGCAGCGACTAAACTCACTTAGAACATAAAGCGCATTTAATACACTTTAGAAACCTCTGATAAACTCTTTTGTGACCTAATCAGAGGCTCCTTTACGGTATTTTATATACCACATTTAACATGTTCTCTTGAAGTACAAAAACGCCTCTAACTTGATATTTTAACCAGACTCGTCAAACACCAACGCAAAGCTAACACTTTAGTTTATTTGCGATCGACTCAACGAATAGTGACCCTATACACCAGTAACGATAATCACACTAAGAATCAAAAAAATCTCAACCCGATGGACTTTTAAACAGCAGTTTACAACCGAGTAATTACACGCATTAAAAAAATGATTGTGATTACATTGAAGAATTACGACCTTTTAAAAATAACTAATCTTAATAAATGAATTTTTTGACAAGCGAATAATTTCTGAAAAACAGCTTTCCAGAAAACATAAAAACGCATAACCACATATGTAATGTTTTGTAATTCTTAAAATAAAAATTTATTCGTATTATTTTTCACACAAACACAAAGCAAGTATTTTGGAGAAAAATATGTCTACGATTAATTACACACAATCTTTAAAAATCAGAATCAATCAAGTTGATAACCGATTAACCATGGTATTAAACGCTGACAACCCTGTGGGAGAAGGCGGTAAGTTCTTTCAGGTTTGCGACATGATCGCAAATGGCGTTGGTTATGGCGGCGGCAGCTCAGATACAATAATCGACATTACCGGAATTACACGCACCATCCAAGGCAGTATCGGCAACGCACCTGTGCCTCTATCCGTTGTTGGTGCCAACTACCAAGGTGGTGGCGGCGTTTCGGTAACCATTATTGCCGACAATGAAGAAGTACAAACTATTGGTAATAATTTAAATGCTTGGCAATCAGAACAATGGATGGTTTATTTAAAAGCCAACTAATTTTTAGAACATTTAAATAATCGAGAGCCATCAATAACACAGGGACGGGTTAATTGGTGTCTCTTGATAATTTGGTATTTGTATAGGAACCTCTGATTAACTCATTCATGACTCAACCAGAGAAAAGCAATTAAAAATATGACTTTCAATTGCTTTACACGTTTGATTACTTATGGTTCTTGAAATTACTGACACATCCTTGTGTCACAAAGAAACTCTAGATTAATTACTCTATGTATTTCTTATGCACTTATCGAGCGCAAACAAAAAACCCGGCTTACGCCGGGTTTTCTTTTTCCATCTAACAATTATTTAATATTTTTAAAGGCTTTATCTTCGTGTTTTTTAATGGAGTAAATTAAACCAGCAACAATTGCAGCGGCACCAACAGAAAATAGTACAAGCATGGCTGGGTTGTTTGCGAAGGTGAAATACGCACTGACGTTTTCCCAGCTGGTAATTGATGTTCCCATTATTAAGCTCCTTGTGGTTCTACGTTAGCAAGTTTATTAGGGACTTCAGAAGGAGTCATTGCAGGTACGCTCGCTTCTGGGTAGGGTTTGGCAAGAATTTCTACTTCGTCGATACCAATTTCTTCGGCTTCTTCCGGTACACGCAGCATGTTCGCCGCTTTTAGTGCGTAAGAAATAACATAGCCAGGTACAAAACCTACTACTGCCATGACAACCGCACCAATTAATTGGCCAACGAAGGTAATGGGTGGTACGCCCTCACCAACGTTTGGCATACCACCAGCAAATACACCGACTAATACCACAGCCACAAAACCGGTAAAACCGTGCACGGCAACCGCACCTACGGCGTCATCAATACCTAGGTTTTCTAGGAATTTCGCAAACTGTACAGCAACAACGCCCATTACGGTGGCGATAATAAACGCCAAGCCTGGGTCGTATAAATCAAGACCGGCGGCAACCGAAATGATACCGACAAGACCGCCAGACATTGTCCAGAATGGATCGCGGGTTGCGATGTAACAACCAATCACACCACCAGCAAAACCCATTAGCGTGTTAAAAGCAAAGGCTGATAGGTTGGTTGGCGTGTTGTAGATGGTTGTCCAGCCGGTTTCACCGCCGTTGAAAATAATGCAGCCACCTAGGAACCCGAAGAAGCCGAAAATAATCATCATCAAACCAATTAGGGTCATTGGTAGGCTGTGTGGCGCGATGGTTTGAGCAACACCGTTAATAAATTTACCTTTACGAGCGCCTAAATTAATTAATACGCCTAAGGTAAAGGAGCCTGCAACCGCGTGCACAACACCCGAAGCTCCAACGTCGTGGTAGCCTAAATCGGTGAGCAGCCAACCGTCTGGATGCCAACCCCACGCGCCGGCCAAAATCCAAATGGCGCTGCCTAAAATAACCGTTAAAATTAAAAACGCACTAACGCGAATCCGCTCAATAACCGCGCCCGATAATATCGATCCGGTTGTAGCGCCAAACAATGCAAATGCTGCCCAGAAAATACCGGTGCCCATATCGGTAACGTCAGGCCCCATGCTTTTTGCCCAAGGTAAAGCGGCTGAAGCTTCGGCGGGAATTAGACCGCCTGGGAATGCGTTATAGATCCACCAACCGAACAAATAAAAGGTCGGAATAATAACGGCCAATGCCAAAATATTTTTGATACCCGCGGCCAAAGCATTTTTACTGCGCGAAGCACCCATTTCATAGGCCAAAAATCCGGCGTGAATCATGATCATAATGGCGGTACACCACCAGTAGAACACTTCAACATTCATCGATTGATGCATTTCAAAAACCGCTTGCTGGGCATCCAATGCCGCTTGCAAGGATTCTAATGTAGGAGCGTCAGCCATAGAATTACCTCTTATTTACATATATTTAAAATTATTGTTTAGAAAACAGCAGAAAACTGCCTTCGGACTTTTCAATGATTGAATCGGTATTATTACTGCGGTCTTTAATCGCCACGCCCGAGACATTCAAGCGTTTTGCCTCAGTGAGTAGATACAAAGTTTTTTGCGCGGCGTCTCGATGCGAGAGACCGGCTTTACGTACATTAGAAATACAGTTGCGGCGGTCGTCTTTTAAACCCGGCTCCGGCGCCCAAGTTAAATACAACCCTAAGCTGTCGGGCGAACTTAATCCGGGGCGTTCGCCAATCATAATGAGCGTTGCGCGCGCATTTAATAAAGCACCAATTTCATCGGCGATGGCTACGCGACCTTGCTCCACCAAAACAATGGGTGCAAGTTGCCATGGCTCATTAGTGCTTGAAAGCAATACTGCTAATTCTTGAATAAATTCGTTGGCGTTTTTTTCGATTGCTGTTGCCGATAATCCATCAGCAACCACCAGTGCTAAATCGTAGGGTTTTAAGGTTTCTTCCTTACCTTGAAGAGCCAGCCTGGATTCTTCATCAAGTTTTCTGCCTAAATCGGGCCGTTGCAAATAGGTCATGCGATCAATGGCTTGGCTGTGAACTTTAATGGGCGAAGCCGAATTTAATATCGAAAACTGTTCCGATGTTTTTGCCAATTCGTTGGTTAGCGCATCGAAATTCAACGGTAAATGCACAGCATCGCGTGCACGAGCATGGGCTAACTGAAATTCCAATAATTCTTGGGTTGGCACACTGACGCCGCTTCTGCCTAAACCGATACGCGCATCGGTAAATTGGCGCAGCGTTTTCCACGGATTAGCAATAACAGAATTGTTTTTATTACTCGTCATCGCAGGCTCTTAATGTTCGGTTGAGGTTAACTTTAAGGTTTGCGAAAACGCCGCGGGTAAGTGTTTATTTAAACGTGCACCTCGGGCGTCACTCATAATGGCCATTTTCTCTAACCATTGCTCATATTCCGGTGCGGCACCTAAACCCAAAACACGTCTTGCGTATAAGGCATCGTGAAAAGACGTGGTTTGGTAATTCAACATAATGTCGTCGGAACCGGGAATTCCCATCACAAACGAGCAACCAGCCGTTGCTAACAGCGTTAAAAGATTATCCATATCATTTTGATCGGCTTCGGCGTGATTGGTGTAACACACATCACAACCCATGGGCACACCCAATAATTTCGCGCAAAAATGATCTTCTAAACCCGCACGGATAATTTCTTTGCCATCGAACAAATATTCCGGACCAATAAAGCCAACAACGGTGTTCACCAGAAACGGATTAAATTTTCGAGCCACAGCATAGGCGCGTGCTTCACAGGTTTGCTGATCCAAGCCGTGATGAGCATCGGCAGAAAGTGCACTGCCTTGGCCGGTTTCAAAATACATAACATTATTGCCGACGGTGCCACGTTTTAAACTGAGCGCTGCGTCCTGTGCTTCTTGCAGCGTTGCTAAATTAAAACCAAAACTGGAATTAGTGGCCTCGGTACCGCCAATGGATTGAAAAACCAAATCTACGGGTGCGTTATTTTCGATACATTCGAGCGTGTTAGTTACGTGAGTGAGCACACAGCTTTGCGTAGGAATTTCGTATTCCTCAATAACCGCAGCCATCATCTTTAATAAACGTGTTGCTTGGGCAACGTTATCGGTGGCGGGATTAATGCCAATAACCGCATCGCCACTGCCGTACAACAAACCGTCTAAAATGCTCGCCGCAATTCCATTCATATCATCGGTGGGATGATTAGGTTGCAAACGTGTCGATAATCTTTTTGGCAAACCTACGGTATTGCGAAAACGCGTCACCACTCGGCATTTTTGCGCAACCAAAATCAGGTCTTGGTTGCGCATAATTTTGCTTACCGCCGCCGCCATTTCCGGTGTAATAGCCTGTCTAACCCGCGCCAGCGTTTCAGAATCGGTTTCATCAGCAAGTAGCCAATTTCTAAAATCGCCTACGGTTAAATGCGATATTTCTTTAAAAGCCTCAGCGTCGTGCTCATCAATAATTAATCGCGTGACCTCATCTAACTCGTAGGGAATCAAAGCTTCGTTCAAAAATTGCTTCAATGGCACATCTGCCAACGTCATCTGTGCGATTACTCGATCTTCTGCACAGGCAGCAATAACCCCAGCAAGGCGGTCGCCGGAGCGCGCAGGTGTTGCCTTAGCCATAAGCTCGGCAAGATTTCTAAATTGCCAGGTTTTTGATCCCAGTGTGTATCGATACGTCATTCAAAAAACCCAAATGTGTGTCGTAAATGCCCGAAAAATAATAGCGTTCGCCGTGAACTCGTTACCCCCAGAAGTATTCGCACAACACTTGGTTAAACAACCAAACACATACTTTGGGGCAGAAATTGCACACGACTAATCGTTAACATTGCATTTATTCATATATGTTGCAGTGCCATAACTGTGCCTTGGCAGTATCGAAATTTGGCAAAAAAATTTTATTGGTAAGCCTCGATAAGACGTGCGAAACATCCGTAAAATAGTAAATTAACGAAATACTAAGATTGTTAATGCCCAAATAACTCTGGAACCATTAGTAGTAATGCACTCGAATACAACACAGAAGCACCCAATTTGGTGCACTCATGAAGCTGGCGATGCTGAGGAGCAGGCGGAAAACCTGCGCAATTGGCAACAACAATACGCGCAAATGAGCAGTGGTAAGTTTTACGGTTGTATTAAGGAAATGATCACACCGGAGATACATCTGTTTCACGAGTACACCAATCAGCGGCTCATTCAACACTGCAATGTTTGGCCAGATGCTTTATGGCTTGGATTTTCTGCGGACGAAAAGCACTGCAAAATAAATCGTCAAGAAATAAAGACCAATCAATTAATGTTGCGTCCCGGTGATTGTGATTTTGAACTGATTACACCAGAAAACTTTAATATACTCGGCATTGTGGTTCGGCTTGATGTTTTACGAACCCATGCAGCCGCTCAACAATTGCTATTGCCCGAAAACTTTGAAGACTGCGCAAGTAAAACTTGGCAGGATGGAAAGGTCACACAATTACGAAATCGTATTTTAGCGTTAATTAATCCAGTGCAAAAAAATACAAACGACTGTTTTTCTATTATCGATGACATTTTGGAATTATTCAGTGTACCCGATAATAAAATCACGTTTAAGGTAAGTGCTAAACGGAAAAAAAATGCGTTTGATACCGTTGTCGATTTAATTGATTCGCACCCTGAGAAAAATTTTACAATCACCGAACTCTGTGAAAAAACTTACATGAGTCGTCGTTCTTTACAATACTGTATTGAGGAAAACGTAGGTTTAAGCCCGGTTAAATTTATTAAATGGAGCAAGCTCAATCGCGTTAGAAAAGAGCTGTTAAAAATACAGTCTGACGAACTTACCATTTTTGAAATCGCTCAAGGCTGCGGATTTACACACGCCGGACAGTTTTCGAAAGATTATAAAGCGCTATTTGGCGAAACACCTTCTCAAACTTTGGCACATAAATAATCCTTACAAATACTTCTTTAAAACCGCTTGGTTTCAAGTAATAACTGCAATCAATTATGCAGCAAGTAAATCTACTCGCTGCCCTAAAAATAATTCATTCGGT